>JAEZQN010000067.1 GCA_023441145.1 Bacillota bacterium | reverse complement strand
ACTGATAATCGATCAAGAATAATTCCAGTGATAAATAAAAATCTTAATAATCAGTGGTATGGTACCAATGGCGGAGTAGATACCAATGACAGCATATTTTTATTAAGTCTTGATGAGGCGTGCCAGTATTTTGGCGATAGTACTTCAAAATTGTACAACAAGGGAAAGAATCAAAGATATTGGTTTGAAAGAAAAGATGAGAATAATAGTAATCGAACAGCAAAAGTTCTAGGAACGGATTGGGATTGTTGGTGGTGGCTTAGGTCTCCTGGTCGCCTCAATATAAAAGCCGCATATATCTGGGGATCGGAAGGTTTTATTGGTATTCAAGGAAACAATATATTGAAGGGCAACATTGCTGATGGGAGATGTATAGGTGGCATCCGTCCCGCTTTGTGGCTAAGTCTATATTAAGTAGAGTTTTACTTGATTTTAATTAGTAAGGAAGAACCTTCTATAGTTTGCATAAATAGCACGAATATATCAAGAACTTTGAGGTATATTAGTGCTATTTTGTAGTTATTGAGAATTCGGTATTGAATTTGGTGTGGTTGATGATAAATCCCCAAGATAGATCAAAAGCTAATTGAGAATGAATTATGAAAGAGTTTGCCTAATAATACGTCGCATAAATTATTAGGACGCTGTATCAAGAAGATACATATCATTAAAAGAAAGATGGGAGTGTATGAAGAAAAGTCTGTAAATACAGATCTTCTATGATAATGAATGGGTAGAAGGCTCTCGCTATGAGCTTTCTGCCCTTACTTTATGTATAACAGCATCTTTTTGGCATGTCAAGAGCAGGCGAGTATTCCCGCCTGTAAAAAAACTAATTCTTCTAACCTACTCGGGTAAACGGCCTTCGTACATAATACATAGTTCACCGTAAACCTGGCCCCAGTTCCGAATCGTAGTGGTCCATCTTTTGGTTGCTTCAAAGGTTGCTAAATATAATGCCTTTAATAGTGCTGTATCACTAGGAAATACACTTCTCTGGCGGTTTAGCTTGCGATAAGTAGCATTCAAAGATTCTATGGAATTAGTGGTGTATATCACCTTTCTAACGGTTGATGAGAACTTAAAAATTGGAGATATGGCATCCCAGTTATCGTGCCATCTTTTCATGGAATTAGGGTATTTAGGTGTCCATTTTTCTGTTACCCGTTCTAGAGCTTCAAGTGCTTTCTTCTCATCTGGTGCATGGTAAATAGTTTTTAGATCAGTAGCAAAAGCTTTACGATCTTTATCAGGTACATATTTTAGGGTATTTCTTACCTGATGTACGATACATCGCTGATATTCTGTATTAGGAAACGCTGCATTGATGGCCTCCTTAATCCCACTCAACCCATCTGCGCAAATAAGGAGGATATCTTTGACACCACGATTCTTTAATTCGTTCAATATCGACAGCCAGTACTTAGCGCTTTCATTGTCGCCAACATTTATAGAAAGAACCTCCTTCTTTCCATCAGTATTGATTCCAAGTATGACATAGGCAGCTAATTTGCGAATCACCCCATTATCGCGTACAGAATAATGTATAGCATCTATGTATAAGATTGGATATATGTCTTCTAAGGGACGATTCTGCCATTCTTCAATTTGTGGAAGTATCTTGTCTGTGACATCAGAGATAAAGCCCTCTGAAGTCTCAAACCCATAGATATCTTCAATAGTTTCGGATATTTGGCGAGTTGTCATTCCTTTCGCGTACATGGAGATGATTTTTTGATCAATATCTGAAATATCTTTCTGACGCTTTTTGACTACCTGTGGCTCAAAAGTGGATTTTCGATCTTGTGGTACTTGAATATCCATGCTTCCATAACTACTGTTTATTCGCTTGGTTTTATAGCCGTTTCGATAGTCATCACTGTCAGAACGTTGTGATTTTTCATAACCAAGGTGGTCATCCATCTCAGCTTCCATCATTTCTTTAATGGTTCCCCCAAGGAGATCCTTGAGTGCATCCTGAATGTCAGTTGCAGTCTCAATATCATACTCCTCAAGGAGCTGACGGATTATGTTACGTTTTCCTTCTGTCATTTGTACTTTGTGAACATTTTTCTTTTCTCTTGCCATAATAAAGGCCTCCTATGATTTTATATTTTATCATAGAAGACCTTATAAATCTCTATTTACAGAAAAACTTTCACAGACTCAAAGATGGAATAGCCTAGTATAAAAACTTGGCTATTCCAAGACTAATAAACCAGTCATTATTTGACTATTTATTTAGATTTAGGCCAATTGAAGTAATTTTCAAATATGATATTATCATCTTTATCGTACCCTCTAACAAACATTACCAAATAATCGTAGTAATCATCCTCTGTAATGCATGTGTATGTATAATCATCTAATGGAAGAAAGCTACTCTTGTCATAGGTACCAGGGTATTGAATATATCGGTCATAAAGTTCTTTATCCATCCTATCCTTAACTAGCACATAAAGACTGAATTCAAAATCTGGATCGATATCTTCAAGCGTTCTTTCGTTTCCAGTACATCTATAACCACAGTCTACATG
>JAEZQN010000059.1 GCA_023441145.1 Bacillota bacterium | reverse complement strand
TGTACAGAAGAGGAATATAAGGAATTCTACCGTCATGTATTCCATGATTATAAGGAACCTTTATTCTGGATTCATCTAAATATGGATTATCCATTTAACTTAAAGGGTATTCTTTACTTCCCTAAGATCAATACTGAGTATGATTCCATCGAAGGAACTATAAAATTATACAACAATCAGGTATTTATCGCAGATAACATCAAAGAGGTAATTCCGGAATTCTTAATGCTTCTTAAGGGTGTGATTGATTGTCCAGATCTTCCTCTTAATGTTTCTAGAAGTGCGTTACAAAATGATGGATTTGTTAAGAAGATTAGTGAATATATCACTAAGAAGGTAGCAGATAAGCTAGCTGGTATGTACAAAGTAGAACGTGAAAACTATGAGAAATACTGGGATGATATTAACCCATTTATTAAATATGGTTGCTTAAAGGATGACAAGTTCCGTGACAAGATGAAGGACTTTATTATCTTTAAGAATCTAGAGGGTAAATATGTTACGTTACCAGAGTATGTAGAAGCTACTAAGAAGGATTTAAGCGATGCTAACGTAGAGGAAACTAAGGTAGAAGATGCTAAGACAGAAGAGTCCAATGCGGAACCTGTTAAGGATATTGTATACTATGTAACTAATGAGCAACAGCAGAGTCAGTATATCAATATGTTTAAGGAAAATGGTTTAGATGCAGTCATTCTTACCCACAATATAGATCAACCATTTATCTCCCAGTTAGAGCAGGCAAAAGAAGACATTAAATTCATGCGTATCGATGCAGATGTTACGGAAAGCTTTAAGGAAGAAGTATCCAAGGAGGATGAGGAAACCTTAAAGACCAAAACAGAAGCTTTGACTGAGAAATTCCGCAAAGTCCTTGGTAAGGAAAAGCTAGAGGTTAAGGTAGAGAAGCTTAAAAATGCTGAAGTTTCTTCTATGATTACCCTATCTGAGGATGCTAGAAGAATGCAGGATATGATGAAGATGTATAGCATGTATGGAGCAGGTGCTGATATGTTTGATGGCGGACAGACTCTTGTATTAAATGCTAATAACGCTTTAGTACAGTATGTATTTGATCATAAGGATGAGGCTCAGACAGACCTCTTCTGTGAACAGTTATATGACCTTGCTTTGATTAGTCATAAGCCTTTAGAAGCGGAAGCAATGACTAAATTTATTAGACGTAGTAATGAGATTATGAATATGCTTGCAAAATAGTAGAATAAAGAGTGTGTCGCATAAGTGACACACTCTTTTGCTGATGCGACCAACTGCAGGCGAAGAGTTTTGCAAGCAACTTTCTTTTTACTATTCTTCCTCTATATGTTTATCTTCGAGAATAAAGGCTGTTATGACTCCATGCTGAATAACAGTAGTAAAATTCCAGGAGTAATACATCCATAGGCAATCGTCTAAGGTGATAGGATAGGAATGCATGCTAGTCCTCTACTTTTTTTAAAATATATGCAATCGAACTAAAAAATAGTACACAACAATAATTAGAAACATAAAAATATAATAATTTCAACAAGAAAATGTAAAATATGTCTTTTCAATTAGTGTAAGATATGCTATTATATGTAGTAATTAAAACCACATCATGTGATAGATTTCGGAGGGTTAATATGAAATATAGAATTATAGGAGATAGCTGTACGGATTTAACTGAGGAGTTAAAGAAGGATGAACATATAAAATTAGTGCCTCTAACACTTGAAGTGGATGGTGTAGAGATTGTAGACGATGCAACGTTTGATCAGGCTGCCTTTATAAAAGCAGTAAATGAAAGTACCAAGGCTACCAAGTCTTCCTGTCCAGCACCAGAAGCTTATATGGATCTATATAATTTCGATGGGGATATCTATGTAGTAACCTTAACAGGTAATTTAAGTGGTTCCTATAATAGTGCAGAATTAGCAAAACGCCTATTTTTAGAGGAGAACCCTTATAAGAATATTGCAGTTATTAATAGTTGTTCTGCCTCTGTGGGACAAACTCTAATTGTTATGAAAATACAGGAATTAGTAGAGGCTGGTACACCATTTGATGAGGTGGTAACCTTAGCTAACAAATTTAGAGACGAAATGCAAACTAAGTTTGTACTGGAATCTTTAGAGACTCTAAGAAAAAATGGAAGACTTTCCAATATTAAAGCAATTTTAGCTAGTGCACTGAATATTAAGCCGGTTATGTGTGCTACCAGTGAAGGTGAGATTGAGAAGGTAGATCAAGCAAGAGGAATTAAAAAGGCTCTTAAGCTTATGGTGGATATTATAGAAAAGGATGCAATCGATGTAACAAATCGTATCTTAGGTATCGCCCACTGTAATAACTATGAGAGAGCAATGTTTGTAAAGCGAGAGATATTGTCTAGATTACCATTCAAGGATTGTATTATTACTGGAATGGCTGGCGTTAGTACACTATATGCAAATGATGGCGGAATTATCGTTTGTTATTAAGATTTATACAAAAATAAGCTCCTGCAGTAATTTATATAATTAGATTGCTGCAGGAGCTCTTTTTATTATAGTGAAGTTCATTAACTATGCCATGGAAACAATATCAATATCTTTTTTTACAGAAAGGTCGATGCATTCGTTTCCTATTCTTACAATAGGATAAGGTAAATCATTGCGATTTATATACACAACTTTGGCAATCTTACCGTTACTTAGTTTTACATCTGTGTTAAGGTAAGTGTTTAAAATCTGCTCATTAAAAGTTAAGAAATAATGAGGATCATACTTTTGCATACTTTCTGATTCCAAAAACTTAATAACCGTAAATGGGCAAATAGGTTCTCTATAGCTTCTTGCACTCGTCATGGCATCATATACATCAGCAATGGCAACAATCAGTGCAAAATCAATAATCTTGCTACGGTCAAAGCCCATTGGATAACCAAAACCATCACAACGTTCATGATGTAGAAGGGCAGACTGAGCAATTCTTGGATCTAGATTTTGCTTGAGCAATAATTGATATCCAAAGTAGGAATGTTGCTTAATCATCTCATACTCAGAATCTGTAAGCTTTCCAGGTTTTTTTATAATCTCCTCAGGAATCTTTAGTTTTCCAATGTCATGAAGTAGGCCACAAAGGGTAAGAACCTTTACTTCCTCTCTAGGAAGTGCAAGCCATCTTCCAAATACATTACAAATTAGAGCTACATTAATACAATGGATATAAGTAGAATCATCATAATCTCGCATATTGTGTAGCATATCAAAGAGGCTTATATTAGTCATGTCACTAGGAAATAGCTTAGTTACTTGATTAAATAGGAGTTCCGTATCAATAGGGGTATGCTCTTCTATGATATTTTTAAACTCACTCTGTATGTTGCCTGCTGCTTTTTTGTGCCTTTGCTCAAAGACTTTAAATGCCTTCGTGTGTTTAATTATGTATTCTTCTTCAACAGGTGCTATGTTCATTAATTCATCGGCTGTTGATGGCTTAGAATCATCGATAAAAACACTAATGACATTGTGGGATAATAGATTGGTAATAATGGGATTAGTTACAATTGTGTCTCGAGGAATTAGTAGTAAGTTATTGGAACCATAAACATCTTTTCCAATCTTCATACCTGGGCGAATATTATGTACAAGAAGATGTTTCATAATTAGTTACCTCCTCTAGGTCTAAAGTGAATCAACTATCACAATTTATTATAAAATATGACATATCTTTGTACGAGATTGCTATATTATACAATTTAATTATAGCATAATAAGGGAAAAAAACATACTAATTTTTATATCGGTAATTAATCCCAGGGAACGGAAAAAAAAGAGATTCATATAATGAAATAGAGCCATATATGGTGGAGGAATTTTGATGAAAGAAATGCTGAACATTAACCACCTGGGTTATGCCTATCATAGTCTGAAGGGTGAGACAGATGTTATTGATGATATGAGTTTCCAGGTATATGATGGCGAGTTTGTAGCTTTTGTAGGACCAAGTGGTTGTGGCAAATCTACCTTACTTTCTTTAATAGCAGGTTTACTTACCCCAACTAGTGGCAATATACTAATTAATAATTTGGAAGCAAAGACGGCTGGAAAGAATATTGGCTATATGCTGCAAAAGGATCATCTGCTAGAGTGGAGAAGTACAATAAAAAATCTTACACTAGGTCTAGAGGTACAAAATAAGCTGACAGAGAGTAGTTATATTATGATTAATCAGATGCTTAGTACCTATGGTCTAGTAAAGTTTCAGAATGCTAAGCCTTCTGAATTATCCGGAGGCATGAGGCAGAGAGCGGCCTTAATTCGTACCTTATTGTTAGAACCAGATATACTACTTTTGGATGAACCATTTTCCGCTTTAGACTACCAGACTAGATTAGAGGTTTCTGATGATATTTGGGGAATTATAAAAAAAGAAAAGAAAACAGCAATTCTAATTACCCATGATATCGCAGAAGCAATTAGTATGGCAGACCGGGTATATATCCTATCTGGACGGCCAGCTCATATAAAAAATGTAATTAACATCAATTTAAGTGTAGATGGAATCAGAACTCCATTAAGAGCAAGAAGTGCGCCTGAATTTGCTTCTTATTTTGACCAGGTATGGAAAGAGCTGAATAGCCCTTGAGTAAAGAGAATCGAAAGCTAAAGCTAATGGTTTCAGATACCAATGTTTCCATGGCGCAAAAAGAATATATTAAGAAATACTTATCTATGTTAAGGGTAGTTAGAATCTATCAAATTGCTATTGTAGTATTTTTTATTGGACTGTGGGAGGTTGCAACAAGAATTGGTCTGATAGACGATTTTGTATTTAGTAGTCCTTCAAGAGTAGTAAATAGCTTTATTACAATGGCGGAGGACGGTAGCATATTTTATCATTTAGGTATCACCCTGTTAGAAACAATAGTTAGTTTTTTCTTGGTCATCTTTATTGGCATTGGTGTAGCAGTACTCTTGTGGTGGAATGAAAAGGTCTCTAGAGTGTTAGAGCCGTATCTGGTGGTTTTAAACAGCCTTCCGAAGTCGGCTTTGGCACCTGTTTTTATTGTATGGTTAGGCAATAATATGAAGACGATTATAGTAGCCGCTGTAACGGTAGCACTTTTTGGATGCATCATTACGTTATATACCAATTTTAAGGGAGTAGAAGAAGATAAGATAAAGTTAATTTATACTTTAGGAGGTAATAAGAAAGACGTATTAACCAAGGTGATATTACCTGGTAATATTCCAGCAATTATTAGTACTATGAAGGTAAATATGGGGCTTAGTCTTGTAGGTGTGATTATTGGTGAGTTTCTAGCAGCAAAGGCCGGGCTGGGGTATCTCATTATATATGGCAGCCAGGTATTTAAATTAGATTACGTTATCCTGTCTATTGTGCTTTTATGTATAATGGCAACGATTTTATATAAATTATTAACCTATATAGAAAGAAAGGTCGTAAAATAAAAAATCTGTGGCTAAGAACCAGTAAACTGGTACTACTCACAGAAAAAAAGCTTCCTAGCGGATTTGAACCGCTGACCTTCTCATTACGAGTGAGACGCTCTACCGACTGAGCCAAGGAAGCATAGAAATTGTATAGTAAATGCACAATTAGTGTACCTAATTATGGTGCTAATGTCAAGTCTAGGCACAAGAAAACTACCTATTAAAGGAGTGCTGTTGGTGACGTATTAAAGTCATTTACAACACTCCTCTTTTTACTTTTATTGCCCAGTAGTGACATCTTTAAAGCAAAGGAACCAGTCTTTGCAAGTTAGGCCAAGACTTTGTGGGTTGTTCACTCTTTGTACAAGCTCTGGATATGTTTTTGCTGCAGGCACAAGAACCGGGTCTCCAGGTTGCCAGTTGGCAGGAGTTACTACTTTATACTTGTCACTCGTCTGAAGAGCTTCTATAATACGAATAATTTCTGGCATGTTTCTACCTGTAGTCAAAGGATAAATGAGGATACAACGTATTTTCTGCTCAGGATCGATGATGTAGACATTCCGTACGGTTTCTTGGGTAGACACATCAGGTGCTACCATACCATAGAGAGCTGCTACTTTTGCATCCCGGTCAGCAACAATCGGAAAAGGAACCGTCAGTCCAGTAATTTCATAGATAGTGTTTACCCAAGCTAGATGGGAAGGATTACTATCTATACTTAGTCCAAGTAAATGTACTCCGAGGTCTGAGAGTCGTTTGAATTCATTAGTAAATGCGATAAATTCTGTTGTGCATACAGGGGTGAAATCACCAGGATGAGAGAAGAATACCAGCCATCTTCCCTTATAATCAGACATGTGAACTGGCCCGAAGGTAGTGTTAGCTGTAAAATCAGGCGCCGTCATACCAATACTGATTGGAATCATTGAGAATAACCTCCAAAAAAAATATACACTATAAAATATGAGGGCATTAGGGAAATGGAACCTAATCGTTCTATGGAATTATTTCTTGCCAGTGTACAGATTATGTGCTATGATAAAAGAAAACAGAACATATGTTTGTTTATTATGGAAGTTGGGGTTTTATATGGTAATTCAAGAGAATCTATCAATCGAAGAAAAGTTATCAATTTTATCAGATGCAGCTAAGTACGATGTGGCCTGTACTTCTAGTGGAGTGGATCGGGGCGGCAATGGGGATGGTATGGGCAATGCCTTAGCCTGCGGTATTTGTCACAGCTTTTCCGCTGATGGAAGATGTATTTCATTGCTAAAGATACTATTTACCAATGAGTGTATCTTTGATTGTAAGTACTGTATTAACCGTTCTTCCAATGATATCAGACGAGCTTCCTTTACTCCAGAGGAGGTATGTGATCTCACCATGGAGTTCTATCGACGTAACTTCATTGAAGGATTATTTTTAAGCTCCGGTATTTTAGTGAGTCCAGATTATACCATGGACTTAATCTACCAGACCTTAGTTCTCTTACGGTTTAAGCATAATTTTAATGGATATATTCACATCAAGACCATTCCTGGGGCAGACCAAGAGCTCATCAATAAGGTGGGTTGGCTTGCAGATCGTATGAGTGTCAATTTGGAGCTACCGACAGCAGAAGGACTTAAGACGTTAGCTCCACATAAGAATCGTAAGAATATATTAAGTCCTATGAAGCAGATTCAGTTAGGGATTACGGAGAATAAGGGTAGAAGAATTGGACTTACAGACAATATGTATCACAATGCTTTAAGTGAGGTAGAACATAAGAGAAGTACACAAACCTTGTTGGAGCTACCTGACACTGTAGGCTTTCAAGGTAATGGGGGGTCTAATATCCTTTTACCTGGTATGAGTAATCCCAGCGAGGATCCACTGATGTTAGCTAAGAGAAGGCATGGTTTTAAGAAGGCTGCCTTTGTTCCTGCAGGGCAGAGTACGCAGATGATAATTGGCTGTACCCCAGAGACGGATTATCAGCTTTTGTCTGTAACCGATAGTCTCTATAAGAATTTCAATTTAAAGCGGGTATTCTATTCGGCTTATGTACCTATTAATGAGGATTCCCTGCTTCCTTCCTTAGATACCAAGCCTCCTTTATTACGGGAACACAGACTATATCAAGCGGATTGGCTTCTTCGGTTCTATGGGTTTCAGGCAACCGAGATTCTAGATGAGGAGAATCCATATTTTAATGTGTTATTAGACCCTAAGTGTAACTGGGCATTAAAGCATCTTGAGCAGTTTCCAGTAGAGGTCAATAAGGCAGATTATTATACTCTTTTACGTGTACCAGGGATAGGCGTTACCTCGGCAAGAAGAATTATTCAAGCTAGGAAGATGGCCACCCTTACCTTTTCTGACTTAAAGAAGATGGGGGTAGTGCTAAAGAGAGCCCTCTACTTTATTACCTGTAGTGGTCGGATGATGTATTCCGTTAAGGTAGAAGAGGATTATATAATACGACATATGTTAGATATAAAGGAGAAGCTACCACTTCATCTTCAGGAAATCGATACTTTTAAGCAGATTTCTATGTTTGATACGAATTATGAGTGGTCATTACAGAGTAAGGGATAAGTTATGGAAGAGAATAAGAGTATTCACATTTATGTATGCGAGGATCAGATTGAAAGCATCTTTACAGCAGTTTATGACGCCTGGTCTAGTGGTTATGGACACCAATACAACCGGGTAGTGGTAGGTCCTGTTGTAAATTTTGAGCTGTTTGCACAGTATATTACCGTAACGGCAGATGCCGAGAAGAGTAGGAAGGTTACTAATAGTATAAAGAAAAAGATTGGTCAGGAAGCGTATACAGGGGTATACGATATGGCTATTTCTAATCGAGAGGATAAAGCAGAGGTCATTTATCGTTTTCTTATACTAGGGTTTCACTATGGATATAAGGTTATGAATTATCTTAGTAATGACTATGTCAGTGCTATTACAAAGACCATGAAGACTGTATGGAATGAGACTCATCACTACTATGGATTTGTGCGGTTCTCAGAGCTTAGCAATGGTATTTTAATGAGTCAGATACGTCCTAAGAATAATATTCTTACTCTAATTGCACCCCATTTTGCAGATCGTTTGCAACAGGAGAACTGGATGATTATAGATGAGGGACGGCAGATTGCTGTTGTGCACCCTGCCCATAAGAAGTGGTTTATGGTTTCCTTATCTATGATAGATCCTAGGCTTATGGAGGAACATTCTAAAAAGGAAGAGACCATGAGTAATGCTTGGTCTGTATTTGTGGAGAGTATTTCTATAAAAGAAAGAGAGAATTACAATTTGCAACGTAATATGCTTCCAATTCGGTTTCGGGAGTATATGCCCGAGTTTCAGGAGGAGAAGAACCATGGTATTACAGAAAGTAGAATGGAGTACTAGTACGTATGAGGAATTCTTAAAGTACTTACTAAGTTTAAGATCAGACAAGTATTATGAATTTCAACAGAAATTAGTTCCCACAGTAGATAACCTTATTGGTATACAGGTTCCAGTGCTTAGAAGACTTGCTAGGGAAGTAAGTAAGGGTGACGTATTGCAGTTTATTAGGCAAATAAAGCATGAATACTATGAGGAGAATATGATTCATGGCTTTGTAGTAGGTGAACTTATGAAGGATAAGACATTGACCCTTTCAGAGAAGCTTCAGTACATTAAGGCATTTATCCCTTATATTGATAACTGGGCAGTGTGTGACAGCTTTTGCACTTCCTTAAAAGTTGCTAGTACTTATCCAGAAGAATTCTTAGAACTGATTCTTACGTGTTTAAAGCAACATGGAGAATATGAGAAACGGTTTGGTTTTGTGATGTTATTGAATTACTACATAGAGATCAGGTACATGCCTCTTATTTTTGAGTATTGTAGTAAGTATAATAACAATGACTATTATGTTAAGATGGCCGTTGCGTGGCTTTTGAGTATGTGCTATGTGAAGGAGAGAGAGAAGACTCTAGAGTTCTTAAGACAGGACAAGTTAGATGATTTTACGTATCGTAAGACTGTTAGTAAGATTGTTGAATCCAACCAAATAAATAAAGAAGAGAAGCAGTGGGTGCGCTCTCATCTAAAAAGATAGGAATAATGGAATATTATATAGTTTTTAGGGGACACTAATTACGTAAATATTTTTAGGAGGAAATTTATGAGGAAAAGAATTTTAGTTTTAGTAGCAATTCTTTGTCTTAGCTTAGTGTCCATAACCAGTTGCTCCACTAAGAATGGAAAATATAATAATTCTGCTACAGATGAGAATGCTAACACCAATGATGCTAACAAGAACAATGATAACACCATAGGTAATGATGTAAACAATGCAGCTGATGATGTGAAAAAGGGTGTTGATAAGGCCGCAGAAGATATTAATAACGATGTTAATAATGCTACGAATAACGCCAATAATAACGCCAATAATAACTCTGCTGGTAAGGTCAATAATGGAACCAATAATAACAACATCACCAATGGAAGTGCAATGCCAACAGATAAGGCCAATACTACTAGATAAATAAGAAGAGTAAAAGAAAGAGGACTTTACAGACTGAAAAGCTGTAAAATCCTCTTATTTTATTTACTGCTCTCTTTGCAATCCATACATTGGCCACTAATTTGTATATAGTGGTCTGTTACAGTAAAGCCATATTCGTTAAGACAGGACTGTATGTCGTGAATCGGGCATACGGGGAGGTCAAACATCTTCTTACAGCTGTTGCAGATCACATAGTGCTTATGTTCCGAGGTTGTATTCTTAATCTGGTAGAACATTTCATTTTCTTGAAGATAGTACTTATCAATAAGATTCTGCTTAATTAAGGCATCGATATTACGATAGATAGTAGATTTGGCTATCTTAGGATAGACTGTGATACAACAGTTGTAGATCTCATTGATTGACATAGGCCCTTTAGCTGTACTTAGAATGTTCAATATATGTTGTTTTTGCTTGGTATTCCTTGTGCGTTCCATCACAATTCCTCCTACGCATCAAAATCAATCAGATAGGTATTGTCTTTGGTTGTAATGGTAAGAGTACTTAGATTAAAGTCCTCATCATGAATCTGTAGGTTGTATTCGTAGACGTCATCATTATCTTTCTTAGACATAAATACATAAGCCCCAGTTTCTTTGCCATCGATAAAATCACATATTTCATTATATATGTCGTATCCACTTACCTGTTGTGGGTATCCGCTTGCTAATATTTTGCTCTCTATTGCTTTATATAACTCGTCCATTAGGTACCTCCTGAGTTAACATTGTTTTCTTAATCCTCTAGTGGATGTTTTTTTTTGTGGGTATAGTATTTGGCATAGACAGTAGAGTCACTTTTTTGCTTATAGGTTTTGGCAACAGAATGCGTCGCCTGTTGATATCGATTGTCAGGGGATGATTGCTTGTTAGAAGTAGGTTCTCCCCTACGATTTATTGACTTCTTAATCATACTGGCATATTCCTTTCATCCATTACTCATTGTAAATGAATTAATGCTTAAAATCAATACGGTATAAAAGCTGTTCCTCTAAGGGAAGTGGTTTTTCATAGTGAAAGCCTAATTTCTCAGCCAAATGAATCGAAGCATGGTTGTCTTTATGAATTCTTGCAATTACTGAAGTTAGATCAAATTTTTCTCTTGCTATCTCAAGAATCTTTAAGGTCGCTTCGTAACCATAGCCCATTTGGCTATAGGCGGGGTCAATGAGATAGGCTAGCTCCACTTCAGAAGATGCCTCTATCTCAATGCTTTGCAATCCACATCTTCCTATTAGTTTGTCCGTACTTTTAAGAAAAACACCCCAAAGACCGTAGCGATAAAAGTTATATACATGTCTTATATAGGAAGCTTGCTTTCCTATTTCTTCTTCGAGGGAAAGAAGAGGAGAAAGAAACTTGACGTACTCCTTGTCCTCATACAGTTTATACATAGCCACAATATCCTTCACAGTTAGTTCTCGTATGATTAGTCGATTTGTGTTTGTGATGGTGGAAGGTAGGTGGTGGAAACGGTTGTATTCTTCTAATATGCTATCATAATTGAGATCCTCCAAAGAATCTATGACACAGCTTGCCCCACTAAAAAATCCCTCCTGTAAGGAGGATAGTCCAATGCAAGGAAGAGATAAGGATTTAGCTTCCAGTGCAACTTTTATGCAGTCTGTGATTAGTAGACAGTCCGTAATAGTGAGGGAGGCTTCCTTTATATAAGCTAATAAGGGTGTAGCTTCTAAGCTACTATGTCCTATGTTTAGTACATTTATTGACTTACTCTTAAGGGATAACAGTAAGTTAGGATACGTCATAAGGTCTGTGCCTTTACGTAGATTAAAAATAACAGTTTTTAGCATCTAATATTCCCTTTTTTCTTTTTATCATAGCATTATTTTAGAGAATCCTCAATACTATTATACTAGTATGGTGTGGAGGTAATGGTGTGATTAATGCTGTAAGATTTCATCATACACCGGATATCACAGTAATCAACCAGCGACAATTTGATGCTCATAATACGTTATATAAAGGTTATGTAGACCAGATAAATATGATTACAGAAGAATTATTAAAGATAGCACCAGAGATAAGAGAAAAAGCCAATACCACTGGCGGAGGGTATCGTGGCTTAAAGAGAGGAGAAGCCTATGCTCTTAACGGAGTCATTCTTCATGAGTTATACTTTCGTAATATAGGAGGGTTTAATCAAAGTCCATGTAACGAAATTCTTACTATGCTTGAAATCTATTTTGGAGGGTATGATGAGTGGAAGGAGTGCTTTATTGCAACAGCTAAGGCTAGTAGAGGTTGGGTAGTGTTGGTCTATGATCAAAGGTGTAAAATCTTACGTAACCTTTCTCTAGATGACCACGAAACGGGAAATGCTGTACTATCCTTACCAATCTTAGTATTAGATATGTATGAACATGCCTATAATATACAATATGGCATTGATAAGGCGAAGTACATCAATGCCTTTATGGAAAATATCCACTGGGATATAATAAAACAAAGAGTATTTAATTACCAGTTATAGCATGCCATGTTGAATTCTGGTATAATACTCGTAAAGTACCAATATTAGTAATAAGGAGGGCGTTTATATGCCATTTATAAATGCGAAGGTTAGTGTAAAGTTAAGCGAAGAAAAGCAGGAGAGTATCAAAGTGAAATTAGGAAAGGCCATTGAGCTAATTCCGGGAAAAAGTGAGAACTGGTTAATGGTTGGGTTTGAGGAAGAATACACTTTGTATTTTAAGGGACAAAAGTTTGAAAAAATGGCTTTTGTGGAAGTTAAAATCTTCGGTGCTGCAAACCAAAAGGCTTATGACAAC
>JAEZQN010000048.1 GCA_023441145.1 Bacillota bacterium | reverse complement strand
GTTTGCTTTAACTGCATGTAGTTCTGGAGGAGGAAAATCTTATGAATTAGCTCTAGTTACTGATATGGGTACCATTGACGACAAATCATTCAATCAATCAGCATGGGAAAGTATAAAAGCTTATGGTGAGGAACATAACATTGGCTATAAATACTATCAGCCAGCTGAAAAAACGACCTCTGCAATTGAGACAACAATTGATTTAGCGGTAGAAGGTGGGGCAAAAGTTATCGTATGTCCTGGATATTTATTTGGTGTTCCTATTTATAATGCACAAACTAAATATCCTGATGTTAAGTTTATCCTATTAGATAGCCAACCACATGATGAAGCGGAAAAAGATTTCACAATTAAAGAAAATGTATATCCTATTTTCTATTCTGACGAACAGTCTGGCTTCCTAGCTGGTTATGCAGCAGTAAAAGATGGTTATAAAAACCTAGGCTTTATTGGTGGTGTTGCACTTCCAGCAGTTGTTCGTTACGGATATGGTTTTGTTGAAGGTGCTGAATATGCAGCCAAAGAGATGGGCATCAAGGATGTGAATATCAAGTATAATTATTCTGGAACTTTTTTAGCATCTCCAGAAGTACAATCTATGGCAGCAAGTTGGTATAACGAAGGTACAGAGGTTATTTTTGCCTGTGGTGGACAGATTGGTACTTCTATTATGACAGCAGCAGAAGCCTCAGGTGGAAAAGTTATTGGTGTAGACGTAGATCAATCCTATGAGTCTGGTTCTGTTATTACTTCAGCAATCAAAGGTATATCCGTTTCTGTAACAGATGCCCTAGAAGCTTGTTATAATGGCAATTTCCCAGGTGGAAAAGCAGCTATGTTAGGTGCAAGTAGTGATGCTGTTGGTCTTCCGTTAGAAACATCAAAATTTAATACGTTTACTGAAGCTGACTACAAGGCGATTTATGATAAACTTGCTTCTGGTGAAATTACTGTGAAGACAAATACGGATGCAGAAAATGTTACAGATCTTGGTGTTAAAAATGTGGCTATTAGCTATATAGGTTAATGGAATAACAGAAAATATTGATAGGTATAATCGATAAAATAAATCGTAGACATTCTTATAATTATATAAAATGATGAAGAAAGCCTTATTTTATAAGGCTTTCTTTTTTTATGCATAATAGAAATAGTATTAAATTATAGATAAAAAGGCGATTTTTAAGGGTTTTGTCCCACGTTGACTAATATATTTATCTATGGTATATTTGCGACATAGTTTAGTAGACAATGTGCTACTGTATACATAATAAAATGACGAAGGAGATAATTTACTATGGACAAGAAACCATTTGTTACACTTGAACAAGTGCAAGAGATGACGAAGATATATCCAACTCCATTTCATCTTTATGATGAAAAGGGAATTAGGGAGAATGCCAGAAGGCTTAAGAAAGCATTTTCATGGAATAAAGGGTATCGTGAATATTTTGCTGTTAAGGCGACACCCAATCCTTACTTAATGTCTATTCTTAAGGAAGAGGGAATTGGTGCAGACTGTTCTTCTTACACAGAACTTTATTTAGCAGATAAGGTTGGTTTGACAGGACATGATATTATGTTTTCCTCCAATGTTACACCAAGAGAGGATTTTGAGTTAGCAGCAAAGCTTGGGGCTATCATTAACTTTGACGATATTACTCATATCGATTTCTTTGAAGGGATTGCAGAATTTCCTGAGACGATGTCTTGTCGTTATAATCCAGGGGGAGACTTTAAAATACAGAATCAGATTATGGATACCCCAGAAGATGCGAAATATGGACTGACAAGAGAACAGATGAAAGAAGCCTTCTTAAAATTAAAGGCTAAGGGTGTGAAACATTTCGGTATTCATGCATTTTTAGCTAGTAATACCGTAACGGATGAGTATTATCCAAAGCTTGCTAGGATTCTTTTTGAACTTGCAGTGGAGTTAAGACAGGAAACTGGTGTACACATTGCATTTATCAATCTATCTGGTGGAGTAGGGATTCCTTATCGCCCAGATCAGAGAGCCAATGATATAGAAGCCATTGGTCAAGGGGTAAGAAAAGCCTTTGAAGAAGTATTAATTCCTGTTGGAATGGAAGATGTAGCAATCTATACAGAATTAGGGCGTTATGTTATGGGCCCTTATGGATGCCTTATTACAAAAGTGCTTCATGAGAAGCGCATCTACAAGGATTACATTGGTGTGGATGCTTGTGCGGCCAATCTTATGCGTCCAGCTATCTATGGAGCATATCACCATATTACTGTACTGGGTAAGGAAGAAGCTAAGGCAGATCGTGTATATGATGTAACTGGAGGCTTGTGTGAAAATAACGATAAGTTCGCTATCGACCGTGAGTTACCTGAGATTTCCATAGGAGATTACCTCTGTATCCATGATACAGGAGCACATGGCTTCTCTATGGGGTACAACTACAATGGTAAGCTTCGTTCTGCAGAGATACTTTTGTGTGAGGACGGCTCAACCAAATTAATTCGACGTGCAGAGACCATGGAGGATTACTTTGGAACTTTAGATTTAGAGCATTTTCCATTAAACTAAACAATGCATACTAGAAGCTATCTTTCATAAGGTAGCTTCTTTTTGCTTTTATAGGCAGTTGCTTTAAAAGCACTGATGTATAAATCTATTCTTTGCTCCACAAAATGAAGAATGAATTATGAATACGAATGGAGCAATGTATATGAGTCAAGACACAAAGGTGACAAATGAAGCAGTCGCTAAGGAACGTAAGAAACAAGAGGAAGCCCAAATGAAAGAAAAACAGCAGGGGATTAGGTTATATTGCCCTGTGAAAGGAGAAGTGCTACCAATCACAAAAGCCCCAGACCAAGCCTTTGCTGAGATGCTATTAGGTCAGGGAGTTGTTATTATGCCACAGGATCATACAGTGTATTCTCCTTGTGATGGAGAGATTTTCTTTCTCTTTCCTACAAAACATACCATCATTATTAAAGAAGATAGTGGACTTGAGGTTTTGATTCACATTGGTAAGGACACCATTCATCTTGAAAAAGATATCTTTACCTTATGTGTTACTGAAGGACAACAAGTAAAGAAGGGAGATAAGTTAATAGAGTTTGATTTACCTTATTTAAAGAAGTATGCAAAGAGTAGCGCAATTCCGATGGTTGTCTCGGATTTACAAGGGAAGCAAATGACTATGATAAAGACAGGGTTATCTAATGAAAAGGAGCTTATCATCGAGATTCGATAAGTGATATTTTGAAAAACTATTTAGGAAAAGCACAAAATTGGCATACACCTCATAGAATGGTAATAAACTAA
>JAEZQN010000400.1 GCA_023441145.1 Bacillota bacterium | reverse complement strand
GTATACGAGGTATTCAGTTATAAGCAAATACGTAGTATTTGGCGAGTGTCCATCACCGAGTGACTGAAGGTCACGAGGTGTAGAGGGAAGAGCTCGTATTAGATGCTTGCATCTGTATACGAGGTATTCGGTTATAAACAAATACGTAGCATTTGGCGAGTGTCCATCACCGAGTGACTGAAGGTCACGAGGTGTAGAGGGAAGAGCACGTATTAGATGCTTGCATCTGTATACGAGGTATTCAGTTATAAGCAAATACGTAGTATTTGGCGAGTGTCCATCACCGAGTGACTGAAGGTCACGAGGTGTAGAGGGAAGAGCACGTATCAGATGCTTGCATCTGTATACGAGGTATTCAGTTATAAGCAAATACGTACATTGGCGAGTGTCCATCACCGAGTGACTGAAGGTCACGAGGTGTAGAGTTTAAGGAAAGGTGATTATTATGATAAATGTAGAAAAAGTATTAGAACTTGATCAGATAAAGAAAAAATGGGTGGAATTTGCTCTAACGGAAGGAGCCAAAGAAGAGATTGGTAGAACTACCATTACAATGTCCGAGAATCAGCTTCTAGCAAGACAACGAGAGACTACAGAGGCCAGAACTCTTATTGAGAAAATAGGAACACCTCCTATGATTTCTCTTACTGGGGTTAGTGGGATAATAGCCCTAGCAAAGATAGAGGGTTGTCTTATGCCAGAGCAGTTAGAGACCATTGCCCGGGCTCTCACAGGCATTGAAAGGCTAAAGGTTTATTTAGTAAGAGGGAAGCAACTTCCTCTATCTTTGCCATACTACGAAGAGAATCTTAATTCCTTAGAGGAAATCAGAGAAGCCATTCAATCTCAGATACGTGGCGGTAAGGTTGATGACTATGCCTCTAAACTACTAAGAAGTCTTCGAGGAGATATTGAAAGAGCAGAAAACAAGATGAGGGAAAAGGCAGACACGATTATGAGAGCCAATAAGGATTGTATGTCAGACAACTACAGCACCTTAAGAAGTGGCCGCCTCTGTGTGCCTGTAAAAAAAGAGTGTAAGTTTAAGATACCAGGCTCTGTTATTGATAAATCCGCCACTGGAAATACCCTATTTATTGAGCCAGTGGCTGTAGCAAAGCTAAATGAGGAATTGCAGTGGTTGAGAATAGAGGAAGAAAATGAAGAAAGACGTATTTTATATACGTTGTCTGGCATGTTAGCAGATAAGACAGAGATTATGGAAGAGAACACTCGAACGGTGGAGAAATTGGATTATATTTTTTCCAAAGGGAAGCTAAGTATTGAGATGAGTGCCATTGAACCAAAGATAACAACGGACCGTTATATTCGCATAAAAAATGGAAGACATCCTTTAATAGACCCTAAGGTTTGTGTCCCACTTCAGTTTGAAATTGGCCGTGGAGTACAAGGAATCATTGTCACTGGTCCCAATACGGGAGGTAAGACAGTGGCGATCAAAACGGTAGCCTTAACCTGTATGATGGCTCAGTGTGGTCTCCATGTAGGTTGTGAGGAAGCAGAAATTTGCATGAATAGTAACTACCTTTGTGACATCGGCGATGGCCAGAATATTACAGAGAATCTCTCTACATTTTCCTCTCACATTACCAATGTATTAGAGATTCTTGAAATGGTAAATAAGGATAGTCTAGTGATTATGGATGAAATGGGTTCCGGAACAGACCCAACGGAAGGAATGGGCATTGCCATTGCTATTTTAAAGGAGCTTAAGAAAAGTGGAGCCTTATTCCTAGTAACGACTCATTATCCAGAGGTAAAACATTTTGCAGAAAATGAGGAGGGTATTATCAATGCTCGAATGACCTTTGATAGAGAGAGCCTTCGTCCAATGTATCAGCTTATTATTGGAGAGGCAGGGGAAAGTTGTGCCTTTTATATTGCAGAAAAGCTTGGAATGCCAGCATCTATGTTAAAGAATGCTCTAGAGGCTGCTTACGGAGAAAAGGTGCCAGATAATTTAGAACAGCTACAAAATGAAATTGCTAACAATAGTGAAAAGCAAGTAATCAAAAGTAAAACCTCCTCCCAAATAAAGAAGAAGATGGTGATAAGTAATCAGCAGGAGGAAGCAAAACAGTATCGTATAGGAGATAGCGTTTTGGTCCTCCCAGATAAAAAGATTGGTATTGTATGCTGCCCTGTAGATGACAAAGGGATACTCAAGGTGCAACTTCCAGGAAAGAAGATTTGGATTAATCACAAGAGGATCAAGCTTGTGGTGGCAGCAGATCAACTTTATCCAGAGGATTATGATTTCTCCATTATCTTTGATACTGTTGAAAACCGTAAGCTTCGTCACGAAATGGAGCGAAAATATGTAGAAGAAGCCATCCTACAAGAAGAGTAGGATGGCCCCATAGAACTTATTTCACTATTCGATAATGAGTGTTTTCACGTCCACCTTTTTTACCTTTCTCATGGTAACAAAGGAGGAGATAAATACAGTAAGACAGATGAGTAGGATGGGAAGTCCTAGATTAAACCACGTAACAGGTGCCTCAAAGGAGGTAATACCTGCAAGACTAAGCATAGCACCATCAATCTTATTGCCAAAGAGGAGAAACACAATAGCTCCCAGTATGCAACCTATGCCAGCTGCAAATAAGAAACGGAAGCAATATTGGAATCTAAGGTTATTAGAGGTGAAACCAAAGGCTTTATAGATTCCAAGTGACTGCCGCTCCTTTAAGAACATTTTATTGCAGATCATACAGATTACAATTACGACAAACAACAAAGAGATGAAGCAGATGCAGAGCATTACTACGTTGGAACTCATCATAATGGAATCGATGGCATTTTGATTCATGTTGAGCGGTTTTTGTGCTGAAATATTACCAGTGCCAGAATAGGTAGTATTTATTGACTCAATGAGTTGCTGCGCTTTGGAGGAGTCCTCTAAAAAATATTGAAACATTAGCGGTTTATAGTCTGCCTTCAACCGATAGACACCCTCTAGACTGATACCAAGACAACGTCCTAAGTCTGCACAGCTGTCATAGATTCCTGAAATGATATATTCCTGTTTTGTCTTCTCATGTTGGAGGATGACAGTTTCTCCAACATGTTTGTCAATTCGCTTACTGACTAAGTTGGTTATGATAATCTCATTGTCGTATTTTGGCGCCCTACCCTCTAGGATGGAGGTAAAATAGGAAGTATCATCTAACACCTGCATGAGAATTTGATCCCCGTCTAATAAGGCATATAAGGAATCATTGTGGAACTTACTTTTAATCGGGGTAATGGAAGATATGGTAGATTCTATCTCAGTTTCCTTTTCTACAACATCCGCGTATTTTACCTCAACATCTCCCATGACTACACCAAAAAGCTCATTGTAGTATTTTTCTGTGAAAGTCTCTTTAAAAGATGCTGTCATGCAGAGGAAAGAGCAAAGAAGTCCTATAATGAGGCAGGCTCCTATATACCAGCCTATACTCGTGGTCATTTGGCGAAATGCTAGTTTTAGGTTAAGTAGAGACTTGGATTTGCCCATCACAGGAGTCTCTATTATATTCTTAAAATATACATCATCTAATCCTCCAGCAATGGCATTTAGTGGGGTGATTTTAGACACCTTTCGAGTTTTTAATAGAATGAATAGTGCCAATAGCAATAGGATAATACATAAGGAACCTATACTCTTTCCTATGGCTATATTGCCTGAGAATAAGAGTCCAGAGGTGTTGATAAATAAGTTTCGAAGTACTCTTACTAGTGGAATAGCCAGTAAGATACCAATTAGGGCTCCAACGATACCAGATACCAGATACTGAATCAGAAATACAAGTCGAATCTGTGCTTTAGTAAAACCCTGTGATTTTAGAATGCCTATATTCACATAATCCATCTCAATACTACTGTTAATGGTATTGGAAAGCACTAGAATCACCACAATAAATAAAATAGCTACAAAGCCTTGTAATACGGCGCAAATGATATTAGTGATTAATAGAGTATAATCCATGGACTGTTCCTTTGTCATGGAGGTAAAGGAAAGACTTACAATATTACAAGCATCATTAATTTCCTTACTTACCTTATCTAATTCATTTAGGTACGCATTATTTGCATAGATGTGGATAAGCTTTCCATCCCAGATGTATTTGTTATCCGGTTCTGCATCAATATTTGACAGAGTTCGAATCTTATTATATAGCGTTTGACTGACTACCAAATTTTTTAGTCCCATTACATTGGAGCCAGTCATTGGTTCTTCAATATAACCCTTTATTTGCAAGTCAAATTCTTGTGTACCAATATCGAGAGTGAGAGTATCTCCAAGTTTGCAGTTATAGGTATCTTTCATAGAGATAGGCAAAAGAACTTCATTGCTCTTCAAAGTTTCTTTCTCTTTTAAGAAGTGATTACCCTCTGAATCAAATAATTCATAGGGGTAATTGTCGTCATCAAAGCTTTGAATAAATATTCTACTCGAAATCTCTTTCCCATTGAGATAGGTAAAACGAATGAGCATGGCACTTTCTATCCGTAGATTAGACACGCTACTACAAGCCCCGACTTCTTCAACCATCTCTTTGGTGAGTTGTTTGTTTTCTATATAAAGAACAAGATCACCAGTGTCTATTGCTTTATGAGCTTCTTCGGCTCGGGTATTCATATTATTTTTTATACTTAAAACAGAGGTTAATACGGTAGCAATTATCAGTATAAGCACTAGAATACTAATAAAACTTCCTTTTTTGTGGGTCAAATTTGCTTTTATTAAGGTGATGATTTCCATTATGACACCCCCTTACCATTCCATGGAGGATAGCCATGAAGAAACCTGAACTTCTCGAGCCTTTATATCCTCTGGAGAGTATGGAGGAAGGGTTAGTTCTCCAATGATATTACCGTCCTCTAGATAAAGAAGACGATTTGCGCGAAGTGCACTTCGAATATCATGGGTAACCATAAGGATACTTTGCCCTTGTCTATTTATTTCTGATAAAAGGTTTAAGACATCTGTTCCATTTCTTCGATTTAGAGCTCCTGTTGGTTCATCCGCGAAGAGAAGAGTAGGTTCGCTTATTAAAGCTCTTGCGATGGCCGCCCGTTGCTGTTCACCTCCAGAGCTTTGCTTCGGTAGTCTTGTTTTTGCCTCAATTAATCCAAAGTTATCTAGTAGAAGATTCGCTCTTTTGTTGACCTCAGCAGAGGATACACCTTTTTTAAGGTAGCCAGGCACTGCAACGTTCTCCAGTAAGGTCAAATTACTGACTAAATGCATTTGCTGAAAGACAAAACCAAAATCACCTCTTCTTAACAAAGAAAGTTCTTTATCACTATAACTGGAAATGGCCTTACCATTGTAGGTAATGGTACCAGAGGTTGCCCGGTCCATACCACTTAGACAATAGAGAAGAGTGGATTTGCCAGAGCCAGAGGCACCCATAATAACAGTAAAGTCCTCTTTATATAGTTCTAAATCGATTTCACTTAATACATGATTTTGCTTTCCATTGTTGGCAAAGCTTTTACATAGGCTTTGTGAGCTTAGGATTGTTTCACTCATTGTACATAGTCCTTTCTGTGATTCTTATTTGTTTCACCTAGTATAGCTGGTAAATTATTAAGAAATCTTTAAGGGTTCTATTTTTGGTTTAAAGGAAGAAGTAGAATTGCTTCTAATCCCTCTGGATGATTAATCAGCTTTAACTGTCCTTCATGTTGCTTCATAATATAGTTCACTATGTATAGTCCAAGGCCCGAGCCTTCCTGTTCTCCTGCATTGTGTCCGCGGTAGAACTTATCCATAATAAAAGGCATGTCCTCATCTGGGATTCCTTGTCCATAGTCACGGAGATGAATGGAGTAGGTTGCTTCCTCTATAGTTACCCATAGCTTCATGGAAGTATTGGCATACTTTTTGGAATTGTTGATAAGATTGTCAATTGCCTGTTCTAGACGCTTTTTATCTACCATTAGGGTTTTCATTGGGATTGGTTTTTGTAGAGTAAGTTGAGCTGTCGCCTCGCTAAAGTGGGTTTGTAAGAAGTCTGCTAATTCAACCTCTTCCAATTCCATTTTTAGTTTGTCCAAATCAGATAAAGAATGTAGAAACAAGTCGTTCGTCAACCTGGTTACCTCATCACATTTTGTCATAATGGTGGAGAGATATCGTTGTCTTTTTTCTGTGGAATTATCTAAGTTAGCCTCTAGTCCCTCTGCATAGGCACGAATGGAGGCTATTGGTGTCTTAATATCATGTGATAGTGTAGCAATTACCGTTTTATTATTTAAAATAGCTTCTTTTTCACAGGCTCTTGCTTTTACTATTTCTCGTCTCATATGGTCAAAAGCCCAGGTATACTCACCGAAATAATTGCTGCGCTCATAGTTAAGAGCCGTATCAAAGTTTCCTTTGGCAATTTCTCCGGCAAAATTCTTTAACTTATCAAATGGACGTAGTATAGCCCAGTAGACATAGGCAAAAATCAGTAGCAGAAATAGTAGACAGAGTCCGTAAAATATATAGACAAAGGAAGTCTGCCTATTAAGGTCGTTCTCTTTGGAATGGTCTAGAATGTCTTCCTTTAGCGCCTCAATGGATGCATGAAGCTTTGCGTGGTCCTCTTTGGAATTAGTTTTTACCGCAGCTTTCGTCAATTGTTTCATTTCATTAAGGGCCACCACTTGATTGCGATAGACTGTTTCACTATAGCTGTTTTTTATTTTATGGTAAAAGAACAGAACCAATAAAGTAAGGAGTGCAACAAAACACATAGTCAAAATGAATATTTTCTTTTTCATACGTTATCTCCATCCACTAAGCTATATCCAACGCCCCAGACAGTCTTAATCAGTACAGGGTTTTTAGGATCGTCCTCTAGCTTTTCTCGTAGCCATCTGATATGAACAGAAACGGTAGAGTCTTCTACCATACTAAAAGCTCCCCAGACCTCATTTAACAGAGTCTCCTTTTTGATGACTTTATTTTTATTTCTTACCATATAAAGAAGAAGGTCAAACTCCTTTAGGGATAAGTGAATTACTTTTTCTTTCTTTTTCACCACTCTTATATCAGGGTGAATCTCAATCTCTCCAACCATAAGAGATGGATTTTCTTCACTGAAGCTGTAGGTACGGCGTATAAGAGAATTGACACGGGATAAAAGCTCTTTTAGGGAATAAGGCTTTGCCAAGTAATCATCTCCACCAATATCGAGACCAATAACCTTATCATCTTCACTGGTTCTAGCGCTGGCAAAGATAATAGGTACAGAAGATACCTTACGAATTTCTTTGCACAGATCAAATCCTGTTTCTTTTGGAAGATTTATGTCTAAAAGCAAAAGACTGTATGTATGTTGTGTCAATAGAGTAAACGCAGAATCTCCGTCCTTTGCCCAGGTCACCTGATACCCATAGCTAGTCAGCATATCTGAAGTAATCATAGCAAGATCTTTGTCATCCTCCACAATTAGTATAGACTTATCCATCACATCACCTCCAGTATATTAATCTAATTGTATCCCATTTGTGTAACAAATGCTACGAAAAAGCATAGAACAGCTCATCTTCTGCACCGTATTTACAACAAATAGTCGCAATGGTAAAATAAACTAAACTTAACTTATGATGTAGAAAGGAGTAGTGATTTATGGTGGAAGAAGATAGACTGCAGGAGTTAGAGCAAAAAGAACTGAGAAAGGCTCAAAAGAGACAGCTAAGGGAAGAAAAACGGCTGCGAATCAAAGAAAAAAATGAGCCTCCTCATCTGACTATCTTAGAGGAAATCGGAAATGCTGTATCTCACGGGGTAGGTGCTCTTTTAGCAGCCATTGGAATGGTTATGTTATTGATTAAGTCCAATACCGGTTTAGAAATAATGGGAGCTTTATTCTATGGTATCAGCCTCTTTTTCCTAATGCTTATGAGCTGTCTATATCATGCTTTTCGAAGTGGATCTAAAGTAAAAAGACTTTGGAGAAGGTTTGATTATTCCTCTATTTATCTACTAATAGGAGGGACCTTTGCTCCTTTTTATCTTGTATATATGGGCAATACCTTAGGCATTGTGTTGTTTTGTGTGCAGTGGGGACTCATCACTCTAGGTATTACCATGGTAGCCGTGTTTGGACCAGGTAGACTTCAGTGGCTTCATTTTCCATTGTACTTTACCATAGGCTGGAGTGGCTTAATGTTTATGCCAGATTGGTACCGTAACAGCCAACCTTTGTTTTGGTTGATTCTAATTGGTGGAGTCATTTATACAGTGGGAATGATTCCATTTTCAAGAGATAAAAAGCACGATCATTTTATCTGGCACTTTTTTGTACTTGGAGGAGCAATTTTACACTGGATTGGAATTTATCTATATGTGTATTTGGTTGTATAGGCGGCTCTAGGCAATTCCATGAAACGCAAGCTTGCGCATGGATTGACCACGTAGTGGTACGTAAGACCTGATGGCGAGGGGGTAGAGGGGCTTTATAATTATAGTAAGTGTATTGGGTGTCGGGTGTTGGGGGTTGTCCTGTCGTAGGACACGCTTACGCTATAAGGCAGTAAGAGCCCAAAAGTTCAGTAAAAGGATACTGACTTTTGGGCTCTTATCGCCTTAGCTGCAATGCAAGCATTGCAGTCCTACTCCAGGACGTTGTAGTCTATGCACTTGTAATTATTAAAGTAATATAGAGGGTTGGCGCCATGACCAGGCCTAAGTACCAACGTGGTCAAACAGCCTTTCCTGGAATTGCTATTCGCCGCCTGTCGTTAGAGTGGCTATGATTCAGTAAACAGATAGGTTACGGTAGGCAAAGAGTTGTCCTACTCCAGGACGTTGTAGTCTATGCATTTGTAATTATTAAAGTAATATAGGGGCTTGGCGCCATGACCAGGCCTAAGTACCAACGTGGTCAAACAGCCTTTCCTGGAATTACTATTCGCCGCCTGTCGTTAGAGTGGCAAAGTGCTGGTGTTGTCCTGTCGTAGGACACGCTTACGCTATAAGGCAGTAAGAGCCCAAAAGTTCAGTAAAAGGATACTGACTTTTG
>JAEZQN010000383.1 GCA_023441145.1 Bacillota bacterium | reverse complement strand
CGACCCAAGAGACCCGTTTACGGGTAGCAAGTAAATCCACGCGTGGCTGGCAGGCCAAATATAAGGCGCACTTGTGCGCAGCTAGTATTATTAGGGCTATGCCCGAAAAGGAAAAACCACCCGCTATTGCGGGTGGATAATTATTTCTCAAGTTATTAGAATTCCCTTAAAATCCTGTGTACATACTAGACCGTGTTAACCTATTAAACTATTATAAAAGTATAGGTAGTAGTAAATGTAAAAAGAGCAAAGGGGAGAAGTATATGTCTTATGAAGAGAAAGCCCAGTATTTATTCAACAAATACCAACAAGCGATTTTCTTAAATATTATATTTACGATTCTTTTTATATACTTAGATTTGGGAGTTAAGACATGCCTAATAATGGCTGTAGTTTTTGTTGGACTGGGAATCTTAACTTATTTATGAATCAAGCCTTAGGATTTTTAACAGTTTCTGTAGCCATTGGTTGTGCGGTTAGTGCAGTTTATGAACATCTTGACATAGGACTTACCTTCTTTGAGGGAAATGGGAAGTTAGCCATCGCTCCAGTTATTATATTACTTCTAATAATAGAGCTTCTATATGTATCTATGAAGCTGATTATAATAGAACACTCACGCATACGATTGGGAATCTTGTTGGCACTAGCTTCGTTTGTTGGAATAACGGCACTATCTTATAATCTGAGTAATAGTTTACCACTTTATTTTTCGGGTATTTTCTATATCACTCTACTACTCATGATTATCTTTTTTAGTTCAATCATCTGTACCTTATATATGGGGGGGAGCTGGCCAATTAAGCGCTTACTCATGGTATCCTATGTCATCATATTCGTTTTAATATTTGGCATTGTATTAACCTTAGTATTAGAGGAGGAATCCATTCTGGAATTTTTCATTCTAGATGAGTTACCAGAAAGAAAGAGAAGGGGAGCTAGATAAATCAACAGTTCCCCTCATACTGTCCTTGCATTTACAAGGAAGATAACGTAAAATATAGCATAAGGCTTTAAATGCCTGGTAGCATAAACTGTGGCTAGAGAAAGAGAGAACAGTAGTCATATGAACATTATAAAATCTGAGAATTTGATACATGAATATATACGTCTAGATGAGGAAGGAAAGGTCGAGTCCATTACTAAGGCAGTGGATGACGTGTCTTTGGAAGTAGAAGAGGGCTCCTTTATTGCCATTCTAGGTCACAATGGTTCTGGTAAATCTACCTTTGCCAAGCATCTGAATTCTATCCTCATTCCAACAGAAGGAACCGTATGGGTAGATGGAATGGATACCACGGATGAGAAGCATCTTTGGGATATTAGGCAGACAGCAGGAATGGTATTTCAGAATCCAGACAACCAGATTATTGCCACTGTAGTGGAGGAGGATGTAGGGTTTGGACCTGAAAACCTAGGTGTACCAACAGAAGAGATATGGGTTCGAGTAGAAGAAGCACTTAAATCTGTTGGCATGTATGAGTATAGAACCCATTCCCCTAATAAACTATCTGGTGGTCAGAAGCAAAGAGTTGCTATCGCTGGAATTATGGCTATGAAGCCACGTTGCATCGTGTTAGATGAGCCAACTGCTATGCTAGACCCTAACGGTCGTAAAGAGGTTTTAAAGACTGTAAGGAAGTTAAATAAGCAGGAGAAGGTTACTGTAATTTTAATCACTCACTACATGGATGAAGTAATCGAAGCGGATCGCATCTTTGTGATGGACCACGGTAAGGTTGTTATGCAGGGAACTCCAAAAGAGATTTTCAGCCAAGTGGAGACGTTAAAGCACTATCGTTTGGATGTACCGCAGGTAACAGAGTTGGCGTATGAGCTTAAGAAAGCAGGCCTTCCTTTACCAGACGCTGTGTTATCCAAGGAGGAGCTGGTTGAGGAATTGAAGAAACTGCAGGGTTAGGAAAGGGTAGTACCTATGTCAATAAAGTTAGAGCATGTCAATTATATATATAGTCCTGGCACAGCCTATGAGAAAAAGGCGCTGTCAGACATTAACCTAGAGATACTAGACGGCCAGTTTATCGGTCTCATTGGACACACTGGTTCCGGTAAGTCCACTCTGATTCAACATTTTAATGGATTGATGAAAGCGACTTCTGGGACAATCTACGTCAATGAAGAAAACATATATGAAGAAAAGTATTCCATGAGGGCATTAAGAAGTAAGGTTGGTTTGGTGTTTCAGTATCCAGAACATCAGTTATTTGAGACCACGATTTTAAAGGATGTTATGTTTGGACCGACCAATTTAGGCCTATCAGAACAAGACGCTCTTTATCGAGCACAGGAGGCATTAGCCCAGGTAGGGATAGGGCCGGAGCTATATCATGTGTCCCCATTTGAGTTATCTGGTGGACAGAAGCGAAGAGTAGCCATCGCAGGAGTTCTTGCTATGCATCCTGAGGTGTTGGTGCTAGATGAACCTACCGCAGGCCTTGATCCTATGGGAAGAGATGAGATTCTTGGTGAAATTGAGAGGCTTCACAAGGATAGAAATATAACGATTATTTTAGTATCCCATAGCATGGAAGACGTAGCACAGTATGTAGAGCGCATCATTGTGATGAACAAAGGAGCTGTGGCCATGGATGGTAAGCCAGCAGATATCTTTTCTAGATATAAAGAATTAGAGCAAATGGGGCTAGCTGCTCCACAGGTTACTTATATTATGCATGAGTTAAAGGAAAGTGGTATCCCAGTTGATCCTAAGGCTACCACAATCGGTGAAGCGAGAAAGGATATTCTAGCTTGGGCGAGATCCACTGGAAGACTGTAAGGAAAGATATGGAGCAATTATGATAAGAGATATAACATTTGGACAATATTATCCAGTAGAATCAGTGATACATCGCCTAGACCCAAGAGTCAAGCTATTAGGTACAATGCTATATATTGTTTCCTTATTTCTATTTGATTCCTTTGCAGGCTATGCCATTGTACTGGTATTTTTAGCTACAATTATTAAACTGTCAAAAGTGCCTTTTAAACACATTGTTAAGGGACTAAAGGCCGTGGTATTCTTAATTTTATTTACGGTGATTTTTAATATGTTAATGACCCAAGGAGATACAGTTTTGGTTGAGTTCTGGGTATTTACTATCACCCTGGAGGGAGTATTACAGGCAACCTTTATGGCCTTAAGAATTATGCTACTGATTATTGGTAGCTCTCTGATGACCTATACCACCACTCCAAATGGGTTAACAGATGGTTTAGAAACGGGCTTGTCACCACTGAAGAAAATCAAGCTTCCTATTCATGAGATTGCTATGATGATGTCCATTGCATTACGGTTTATTCCTATTTTATTAGAAGAAACCGACAAGATTATGAAGGCTCAGACCGCTAGAGGAGCTGATTTTGAATCGGGTGGATTACTTAAGAAAGCCAAATCTTTGATTCCTCTATTAGTGCCACTATTTATCTCTGCTTTTCGTCGTGCTACAGACTTAGCAATGGCTATGGAGGCAAGGTGTTATAATGGGGGGAATCATCGTACTAAGATGAAGCCTTTGCGGTATAAGAAACGGGATGCTTTTGCTTACCTCACCGTAGTGATTTATCTGGCAATCCTTATTGTGCTGAATATTTTCATACCATGGTTTTAGGAGGTAGAGAAAATGAAGCGTGTGAAGTTAATAGTGGCTTACGATGGAACTGCCTATTGTGGCTGGCAGGTGCAGCCGAATGTAGTAACCATAGAGGGTATTCTAAATGATGCTCTCACAAATCTTCTTGGCGAACCGATTTCTGTCATTGGGGCTAGTCGTACGGATTCAGGTGTACATGCCATGGGGAATGTAGCTGTTTTTGATACAGAGTCTAGAATTCCAGGAGAGAAGTTTTCCTACGCATTAAATCAAAGGCTACCAGAGGATATTCGCATTCAAGCATCCTGTGAAGTGCCTTTGGATTTTCACCCACGAAAAGTGCAATGCAGTAAGACCTATCAGTATCGCATTGTAAATAGTCAATTTCCAAATCCTATGAAGCGTCTCTATGCTCATTTTGTCTATTATGGTTTAGATGTGGCTAAGATGCAGAGAGCAGCCAATTATTTCGTTGGAGAGCATGATTTTAAGAGCTTTTGCTCTATTCATACCCAAGCTAAGGAAACGGTTCGAACAATATATTCCGTGGATATCACTAAGGACATGCAAGAAGTCATCATAACCATTAGGGGAAATGGGTTTTTATATAATATGGTGAGAATTATTGCAGGTACCTTAATACAGGTCGGGTTAGGGATGAAAGAACCCGATGAGATACAAATGATTCTTCAGGCCAAGGACCGTGAGATAGCCGGACCAACGGCACCTGCCTGTGGATTAAGCTTACTTCAGATTGATTATGAGGAGCTTAATAAAGAATCTTAGGGGAGCATTAAAGCTAGAAATAAGCAAAAGAGGGGGATGTTATGGTGATAAAGAGAAAATTAGTGAAAAAAAGTTTGGGACTAGCAGTATTTTTTATTATATTGATTGTAGCTGCTATACTCTTGTTCTTGTATACACAGAGTCCTTACAAACAACAGACTTTTCAAATACAAGATTTTGAATATAATTCAGAGACAGGAACAGGCCACAATATGCTGGGGGAGGATGGAACCATCTATACCATAGCCCCAGAATATAGGAGTGACTTTGATGCTTCAGACTTCTTCTATGATACCTTATACAATGATGAAGTAAAGGTGTATGTTCATAAGTCTGTAGATAAAGACTGTAAGACAATGTTAGTTTATGGTGTTGAGTGCAATGGGAAAGTATATTTAGACCTAGAAGAAAAGGGAATCAACCTTTGGTGGCTCTTTGTAGTCATTGGATTCTTCCTCATTGTGGTGGCCTTTGTAAAGATTCTTCAGATATCAAAAGTCACTGGGCGGCAAGCCTTATGGGCCCAGAGAAGATATCTTATTATCCTATATGATAAGTCAGGAGATCTTCTACTAGTACCATGTAGTACCACCAGTTATTTATATCCCAATGTGGAAATGATGGGTTCCTTCTATGCAGTAAGTCGAGTGCAAGCAAAAGAGGGCTTATGGGAGTATCTAGACAAGGCATTTGAGGGGTGTTATGGAAGTCTTGCCAACCCATCTAAGTTAGAACTACTGTTAAAGAACACCTATGGTGTACGTTCTCTAAAGGATTTTCTCCAATATCAAAAGATTCTCTATGTTGTGCGGGATGAGAAGGATGGCTACTTCCTGAGAAAAATGAAAAGTGTATTATTGGCGCCGGAGCAGAATGTGTTTGAAATTGTCACAGAAGGAAAGCATCTGCAAAACGAAGTCAGTAGAGAAGAGTTAGTTGCTTCCATATTGGCAGAAACAAACGGGAAACAGTAATGGAATCATAGAGAAAGATAGGGCTGCGACACTAGATAATTAGTGTGTAGCCCTATTATCATGATTACCTATCTTACTGTACCAATATAACCTATAGTCAACGTATTAGGGCCAGAATGTGCACCAAGAGTAGGGCTTAAATAGGAATAGTAGATATCTTTGATGCCATACTTCTCTTCCACCTGTTTTCCTACTAGCTTTGCATCCTCCAAACAATCCCCATGTGTTATGGATACACAATCAGGTAAGGTACCTGCTTCATATAGTGGGGCAAGACCATCCGCTAGTGCCTTGATTGCAGCCTTTCGTCCACGTACCTTTTTAATAGAAGCTAAGCCACCGGCATCGTTTACGTGAAGAATTGGATGTAATTTAAGTGCAGTTCCTAGAATGGCTGTGGATTTCTTCAGCCTTCCACCCCTCCACATGTGGAATAAATCAGGGAGAGTAAAATGACAGACTACATGAGGGGCCATTTCCTTAATCCATGCAACAGTCTCATCAAAGGATTTGCCTGCTTCCTTCATAGCAACCGCTTTTCTTACTAAGATACCAAGACCAGAGGTTGCTGTAAGAGTATCGATGACAACGATTCTAGCGTCTGGATGACGTTCCATCACCTGATTCGCTGCTAATGTCGCGTTACCACAGCTAGCGCTCATAGCAGAGGAAAAAGGAAGATGAATGATATCATAGCCTTCTTCTACGGCAGCTTCCATCAACCTAATATCGTAGTCGATATTAGTGGCATTGGTAATTGGCATCTTACCATCTCGCATGGTCTGGTAGAAATCCTGTGGAGGTAGTTCTCCAAGTTCTTTCCCGTATTCTTTTTCATCGATTATGTAATGTAAGGGATGTACAGGGATAGTATGTTCCTGCAAGTATTCTTCTGGTAAGTCAGAAGTGGTGTCGACGGAAATAATAAATGGCTTCATGTAGTAATCTCCTTCTTATATAGTTTTTATAACTAGATTATAAATTACTAGTTACCACTATATATAATAATAAAACAACAATACCTAGGAATCAATACATATTTAATAGTTGAAAAATGACAAAAACAACGAACTAAATGCGTTGACAACCATTGACTTTTGCGATATAATAAGAAACTGTGACAAGTTAATTAAAGTGCGTAAAAATACTTAAACCAAAGCCCCGGTAAGAGTATTTTAACATAAATAACTAAAATGACTAAAACGATATATGATGTATAATTTTTAAGGAGGTAACACCATGAAGAGTTTTATGGCTAGTCCATCAACAATTGAAAGAAAATGGTATGTAGTAGATGCTACTGGACATACATTAGGACGTCTTTCTTCTGAGATCGCTAAAGTTTTAAGAGGTAAAAACAAACCAATCTATACACCACACGAAGATTGTGGAGATTTCGTAATTGTAGTAAATGCTGAAAAGATCAAAGTTACTGGTAAGAAATTAGATCAGAAGATTTACTACAAACATTCCGATTATGTAGGTGGAATGAAAGAAACTACATTAAAAGAAATGTTAGCTAAGAAGCCTGAAGATGTTATTTATCTTGCAGTAAAAGGCATGCTTCCAAAGGGACCTTTAGGAAGACAGATGATTAAGAAATTAAACGTATACGCTGGAGCAGAGCACAATAACCAAGCTCAAAAACCAGAAGTATTAGAAATCAAATATTAATTAGGGTAATCGGAAGGAGGAAATAACAGTGGCTAAGGCAAAATTTTACGGAACTGGTAGAAGAAAAAGCAGTATCGCTAGAGTATATTTAGTACCTGGAACAGGTAAAATTATCATAAACAAAAAAGACATGGAAGAATATTTCGGTCTTGACACTTTAAAATTAATCGTTAAACAACCACTTGTTTTAACTGAGACAACTGACAAATATGACGTATTAGTAAACGTTCATGGTGGTGGATTCACTGGCCAAGCTGGTGCAATCAGACACGGTATCTCCAGAGCATTATTACAGGTTGATGCAGAATATCGTCCAGCTCTTAAGAAAGCAGGTTTCTTAACAAGAGATCCTCGTATGAAGGAAAGAAAGAAATACGGTCTTAAAGCTGCGAGACGTGCTCCACAGTTCTCCAAGAGATAGTCAAGAGAGACTACAAAATGTATACAAAACCTCAGAAATCGTGTATTTCTGGGGTTTTCTTTTGCCCAGAATAATGCAAAAACATATATATTTCGAAAATAGGAGGTTTTTTATGTGGTTATTTTTTACCCTAGTAACAACCTTGTTGTGGGGGTTAGCAGAACTTTTCTATAAAAGAGGATCACATGAGGAAAGAAAATACGATCATTTAAGAGTATGCATTTTAGTCGGAGCGGTAATGGGAATTCATGCAATCTTTACTCTTCTGACTTCAGATATTGGATATATTCCAATGAATCTAATTGCTTACGCACCAGTGTCATTGTGTTACATCTTATCTATGGCATGCTCATTCTTTGGAATCAGATTTATCGAAGAATCCTTAGCGGATCCGATTGAAAACACTTCTGGGGCAATGTGCTCTATTTTATGTGTAATTTTCTTAGGTGAACGTATTGCGCCTGCAGTATGGGTGGCCATTGCAGTAATTGTAAGTGGTATTATCGGTGTTAGCTACACTGAACGTAGTGCTGATGTAAACAGAAGACAGAAGCTTGGGAAAAGATTAGCTATCATTGCTTTTGCTATGCCATTCTGTTACGCAATCATCGATGCTCTCGGAAGTTTCCTTGACATTTTCTTCTTAGAACTTGAGTCAAGTCCACTGGTTGGCGTAACAGCAGACAATATCGAATTAGTAGCGAATGTTTCCTATGAATTGACTTTTGCAATAGTGGGTCTGATCTTATTTATTTTTATGAAATGGAAACGTGTGAAATTCGAGCTTCCAAAGCAGAAAGACAAAGTGGTAGCTGCAATTTGTGAAACAGCTGGACAGCTGACATATGTATACGCAATGAGCGGAAACGGAGCTATCGCAGCACCAATCCTTTCAAGTGTATGTGTTGTATCTTTGATCTTATCAAGAATTTTCTTAAAGGAAAAACTGACAAAGAAACAGTACTTATTCATTAGCATCATTATCGTGGGTATTTTAATGCTTGCAATCTTAGAAGGGGAATAAGACATATTTTCAATTATAAATGCAACATTCCACCCATCAAGCCCAGAATGCCTTCATTCATGGGCTTTTTTATAGTGCGTTTCAGTTCATTGAAATGCAAGAATGACCGACATGCAGCGAAAGCTTCGCATTTTTGCTCTAAATTTGCATCAAAAGAAATCCTCCATTTAGCCCGATAATAATAAAAGAGAAAAACATAAAAAACTGTAACATTTTCTAGTGTATACTGTTATATAAATAGAAGCGCTTCAAATGAGGAAGGGGATAGATGTGGAAGAATACATATTGCGCCAGCTTTATCATACATATCAAAAAGAAATATATCTATATCTATTTGCACTTTGTAGAAATAAGGATCTGGCAGAGGACTTGATGCAGGAAACATTTATGAAAGCAATTCTTTCTTTAGCCGATAGTCACACGAACATGAGAGCGTGGCTATATATGGTGGCAAGAAATCTATATTTCAATCACCGGAAGAAGGAAGGTAGAAACGTTCCACTTGATAGTATCCAGGATTCATTTGAAGATTCATCCTTTGATATACATGAAGGTGTGATAGCTGATGAGCGTAAGCGTTTCTTATATAATGCTCTTCAACATTTAAGTGATCTTAAGAGAGAGATACTTACAATGCAGTATTATGGCGATTTATCTCAAAAGGAAATTGCAGCTTTACTAAGACTGACTCCGGAGAATGTGCGGATACTTGCCTACAGAGGGAGAAAGGAACTGAGATTAATTTTGGAGGAGAATGGATATGACATATCGTAAATTAATAGAGATGTATAAGAGCGGCCAGTTAGAAGAGAGTCAAAAAGAAAAGGTTGAAAAGGATATTGAACGCCACGAAGCAATTAGTGAATATCTGTTCAATGAGATTGAAATTCCTGGATTAGATAACCTAGAAAGTGATCATACAAAATTAAAATTATCTGAAAGTGGAGTGAAAGATTCTCAAGAAGACGAAGCCTATAACTTCATTAAGATTGTAAATAAAACGATTCGAAAAGCATTCATCAAAATGGGAGCTATAGTAGGGATAGCTGTCTTAGCAATCGTAATGTTCGTAATATTTGCTATGCCAAAGTTAGCTGATACCCTTTATTATAACCCTTCAGAGACGGTAGGTAACAAAGGGAATCGTACAACGAATCGAATTAGTTTGGATATGGCAACCTATTCCGAGATATTTCTACCAGGATATTATCGTCAAGATGTTTTGGTGGATGGGAATGGGTATGGAGATTATGATATCAATATAATACAGTCATCGAGCTATGACGGTGTATTTACCAATGTGGCAGGGAAAATAAAAAGAGATAAAATGACATTATACGATGCAAACCTATTGAAAAGGCCTACTGGAAATGCTTTTAGGCCAGTTACCCATGATAATGACGGTATGCCAATTAGCCTTGGACCTGTAGAAACCTATCAGGATGCACTAGATGCATTACAGAACCTAGATGAACATGATTATTACCTTTCTTATGTTACTTTAAATGAGATGAAAAAGTACTCAGAGTTTGTTGATTGGTGTAAAAAGACAGACATACATCCTAGTTGGTGTGCCATTAAGCCTGGTGAAACTGATCTAGGTACGGGAACCGCTGTTGGTTTCATTTATGGAGGATCATGTGGTGAGATGTACTACGATAAAGAGACTTACCCATATTTAACTACATATGATGTATGTATAACAACTGGAGAGGATCAAGA
>JAEZQN010000378.1 GCA_023441145.1 Bacillota bacterium | reverse complement strand
ACATTTATTTGGAACCTGACACTTGTGCAAGGTTATTAAAAGAGGTGGGTATCTGTTTCCTGTTTGCTCAAAAGTACCACACCTCCATGAAGTATGTAGGCTCTATTCGTAAAGAACTTGGATTTCGAACGGTATTTAACATCCTTGGGCCTTTAACCAATCCAGCAGGACCAACCAAGCAGATTCTAGGCGTTTATGATGAATCCTTAGTACAGCCCCTTGCTAGGGTGTTAAGTAGTTTAGGGGTAAAGCGAGGAATGGTAGTCTATGGACAGGATAAATTGGATGAATTATCTTTAAGTGCTCCAACTACCATATGTGAATTTAGAGAGGGAGAGTACTGGAGTTATATTCTTGCTCCAGAAGACTTAGGGCTTACCCGTTGTAGAAAAGAAGAGCTTATTGGTGGTTCTCCAGAGGAGAATGCTAAGATTACCATAGATATTTTAAAGGGTGCAGTAGGTCCGATGCGAGACACGGTGCTACTTAATGCAGCAGCTGGCCTTTATATAGAGGGAAAGGTTAACAGCTTTAAAGATGGAATCACTCTTGCAGCAGAACTTATTGATTCGGGTGCAGCATATAGAAAACTAGAGGAATTTAGGAAAGCGACAGGTGAGATATGAGTAATATTCTAGAGACTATAGCGTCCTACACAAAAATAAGAATTCATCAAACCAAAGCCATGAAGTCTATGAGAGAGATTCAGGCAGAGGCAATGTTATTGAATTGTAACACAGGCTTTCCTTTTGAGGAGGCTTTAAAGACAAAGGAGTTGGCTTTCATCTGTGAATGCAAGAAATCTTCTCCATCAAAAGGGATACTAGTGCAGGAGTTTGATTATGTTCAAATTGCAAAAGAATATGAGAGTGCTGGGGCAGCGGCCATCTCTATTCTTACGGAACCTAAGTGGTTTTTGGGAAATGATAATTATCTAAAAGAAATAGCAAGAGAAGTTAAGATTCCTTGTTTGCGCAAAGATTTTGTCGTAGATGAGTATATGATTTATGAGGCAAAGACACTAGGAGCGGCAGCAGTACTTCTTATTTGTGCTATATTACCAGAAAAAACTCTTAGCCGATACATTGCAATCTGTGACAGCTTAGGGTTGTCAGCCCTGGTGGAAGCCCATAATGAAAAGGAGATTGACATAGCCTTAAGAGCAGGAGCTAGAGCGATAGGAGTAAACAACCGCAATCTAAAGGATTTTAGTGTGGATATTAACAATAGTAAACAATTAAGAGGTCTAGTGCCGGAACAGATTTTATTTGTCGCAGAAATTGGGATTCATTCATCAGAGGAAGTGGAGCTCCTTAGTAAGGCTGGGGTAGATGGGGTATTAATTGGTGAGGCCCTTATGCAAGCCTCCGATAAGAAAGGTATGCTTACTAAACTAAAGGAGAAGCTATGATAAAGATAAAAATCTGTGGATTAACAAGGGAAAAAGACATAGAGGTTGTGAATAACCTACAGCCAGATTACATAGGTTTTGTTTTTGCAGAACATAGCAAAAGAGTGGTGGCAAGGGAGCAAGCAAAGCTGTTTCATGGCATACTCGATCCTAGAATTCAAGTGGTTGGAGTATTTGTAAATGCCTCCATAGACTTTATTGTTTCACTTTGTCAGGAAGGTATCATTGATTTGGTTCAACTTCATGGCAAGGAGGGGGATGCTTATATAAGAGAGCTTCGACAGCATATCAAAAACCCTATTATACAAGCATTCGAGGTTAAGAATATAGACGATATCACTAGAGCCAATGCATCAATAGCAGATTATATCCTGTTAGACCATGGACCAGGGGGGACCGGAGAGACCTTTGATTGGTCGTTACTTTCTTATATAAAGCGTCCCTTTTTCTTAGCAGGAGGCTTACAGCTAAGCAATGTAGCGTATGCCATAGAAAGAGCTAGGGAAACAACATACCTCTATGGGATGGACACAAGCTCCGGGGTAGAAACCAATGCAATTAAGGATGATAAGAAAATAGAGCAATTTATTCAAACAGTTAGAGAAAGGTAGGATGGTGAATATGTCAAAAGGAAGATTTGGTATTCATGGTGGACAGTATGTCCCAGAAACGCTAATGAATGCTTTAATAGATTTAGAGAAGGCTTATGAGCACTACAAACAGGATCCAGAGTTTAACAAAGAATTAGAAACCCTATTTAATGAATATGCAGGGCGTCCAAGCCGACTATACTATGCAGAAAAAATGACAAAGAGCTTAGGTGGAGCTAAGATTTATCTAAAACGAGAAGATCTTAATCATACTGGTTCTCATAAAATTAACAATGTGTTAGGGCAAGCACTACTGGCTAAGAAAATGGGTAAAACCAGACTGATTGCAGAGACTGGAGCTGGACAACACGGAGTAGCAACTGCCACAGCGGCAGTTCTAATGGGGATGGAGTGCGTAGTATTTATGGGAGAAGAGGACACGATACGACAGGCTCTTAATGTGTATCGTATGAGGCTTCTTGGTGCTAAGGTAGTGACGGTAACCAGTGGAACCAAAACCTTAGAGGATGCTGTATCAGAGGCCATGAGAGAATGGAGCAGTCGTATGGATGATACTCATTATTGCTTAGGTTCTGTCATGGGACCACATCCATTTCCGACCATAGTACGGGATTTTCAAGCAGTAATCTCTAAGGAAATAAGAGAGCAAATGTTAGAAAAGGAAGGTCGACTTCCAGATGCAGTCATTGCCTGTGTTGGAGGAGGCTCCAATGCCATTGGTAGCTTCTATCATTTTATTCCACATGAAGAGGTGAGGCTCATTGGTTGCGAAGCTGCTGGAAGAGGGATTGATACCTTTGAAACTGCAGCTACTATAAGCACAGGGCATCTTGGAATCTTCCACGGAATGAAGTCTTATTTCTGTCAGGATGAATACGGTCAGATTGCACCAGTGTACTCTATTTCTGCAGGACTGGATTATCCAGGAGTCGGACCAGAGCATGCCCATCTTTACGATACAAAGAGGGCAGAGTATGTAGCAATTACAGATGATGAGGCAGTAGATGCCTTTGAGTATGTCTCTAGAACAGAAGGAATCATTCCAGCAATCGAATCCTCACATGCCTTAGCTTATGCCAAGAAGTTAGCCCCTACCTTATCAAAGGAGCAAATCATTGTAGTAACTGTTTCTGGACGTGGTGATAAGGACTGTGCAGCCATTGCACGCTATAGAGGGGAGGATATCTATGAGTAACATTGCAAATGCATTTTTAAAGGGAAAAGCGTTTATTCCATTTATCACCTGTGGTGATCCAGACCTAGTTACTACAGCTGAGATGATAAAAAGAATGAGTGAAAACGGAGCAGATCTAATTGAACTTGGTATTCCATTTTCAGATCCAACAGCGGAGGGCCCAGTAATTCAGGAGGCTAGCCTACGTGCTCTAGCTAACCATATCACTACAGACCATATCTTTGAGATGGTTAAGGAGGTTAGAAAAGATGTTACAGCACCAATGGTATTTATGACCTATGCCAATGTGGTATTTTCTTATGGAGCAGAGAGGTTCATTAAAACATGTGCAGAAATAGGCATAGATGGAATCATTCTTCCAGATATCCCATTTGAAGAAAAGGACGAATTTGCACCATTGTGTAAACAATATGATATTGATTTTATCTCCCTAATTGCTCCTACTTCTAAGAGTAGGATTGCCATGATTGCCAAAGAGGCTACTGGTTTTCTCTATGTAGTATCCTCTCTTGGAGTGACGGGTATGCGCTCAGATATAGAGACCGATCTGTCTGCTATGATAAAAGTTATAAGAGAACATACCAATATCCCATGTGCCGTTGGTTTTGGAATTTCTACTCAAAAGCAAGCCTCTACTATGGCCAAAGAGGTAGATGGAGTTATCGTGGGCAGTGCTATTGTAAAGCAAGTGGGTGAATATGGGAAAGAAGCTCCTGAGCTAATCGGAAATTATGTAAAAGAAATGAAAGAAGCGATAAATGAAAAGAGATAGTAAAAGGGGCTGTAAAAAAAGTCCCTTAATAGAAAAATCGCTGTAAGCATGGAGCTTACAGCGATTTTTTGGTATAATTAATTATGCAATTAACCAATTACACTAATAATAATTCTACACCAAGACA
>JAEZQN010000359.1 GCA_023441145.1 Bacillota bacterium | reverse complement strand
CTCCTGATAATAGCTGATATTTTCAAGACACTCCCTCATGCCCTCTTCTGAAAATACATCAGCCGCTACCTTTTGAACAATAAAAGACACGCCATTGAACTTAGTAGTTTGGCGACGAGTCCACATCGCATTTAATGACATCTCAGAACCATTACTTGCTGTATACTTTAAGTCCTTTGGCACAATGGTATAACCGCAACGAGTTCCAGTAAACCCTGCAGTCTTCGATAACGAACAAAACTCAATGGCACATTCTTTCGCACCCTCAATAGCAAAAATACTTCTAGGTAGATTGGTGTCTGTAATAAAACATTCATAGGCTGCATCATAGAGAATAATTGCATCATTCTCTAATGCATAATCTACCCATACTTTTAACTGCTCTGCATTATAAGCTGCCCCAGTTGGATTATTTGGAGAACAGATATAGATAATATCTACATGTTGATTAAAATCTGGCATTGGCAGAAAATCATTTTCTGCATTTGCGTTAATATATGTAATGTTTCTGCCACTCATTATGTTGGAATCCACATAAACTGGATACACTGGATCTGGAATTAGGATTACATTATCCTTAGCAAACAGCTCTGTTATATTTCCCGTATCACTTTTCGCTCCATCAGAGACAAATACCTCATCAGCAGCTATGGTTACTCTATGTTCTTGATAATAGGCAACTACTGCATTTCTAACAAAGTCATATCCTCTCTCTGGACCATACCCCTTAAAAGTTTCTGGCTTAGCTAGGTCGTCCGCTCCCTCATGAAGCGCCTCTACAACTTTTTTCCCTAAAGGTCTTGTAACGTCTCCGATTCCAAGGCGAATCACTTTCTTATCTGGATTTGCTTTCGTAAACACATCTACTCTATGAGCAATCTCTGTAAACAGATAACTTTCCTTTAAATTCAGGTAATTCTCATTCAATTTTGGCATTTGGACATCTCCTTTCTTCTGACATTTTATCTTAGCAAATTAAGGCATTTCTGTCAATCATCATGAAACTAGAACTGCTGCAAAAGAATGCCCTAAATACAAAGAACATTTTTCTGCAGCAGTTGATTTTTTACACTAAAACAACAGATGACCAAATAAAGCCGCTAAAGGTAATACGATGATTGTTCTCTCTAAAAAGATAACAAATAGTTCCCACAGCTTCACAGGTATTTTGGACGCCAAAATCATAGCTCCCACTTCTGACAAATAAATTAACTGAGAAACAGATACTACTGCCACTACAAATCGAGTTAAGTCACTGGTTACGGTATCTGCAACCATAACAGCAGGTAATAGCATATCTGCAAATCCAGCAAATAAAGTCTGAGCAGCGGCGCCAGCCTCTGGAATATTTAACAACTCTAGGAATGGTACAAATGGAGTACCTAAGATTTCAAAGAAAGGGGTATGAGTAGCAATTAGAAGGGCAATGGTACCAATGGTCATAACCACAGGAAGGACTGCTATCCACATCTCCAAAATGTTCTTCACTCCATCCTTCCATAGACTATTTACAATGTCTATATGAGTCACCTTTTTTAAGGCATTCTCTGTAGCAGCCTTAAAGCCAGTATTCAATTCTTGCCCCTGTTCTACCTCTGCTACCTCACCTGTGATAAATGTATTTTTCTTCATCCGAAGAGGTGGAATCTTTGGTAGTACAATGGCTACAATAATACATATGATTGATACCGTAAAATAAAATGGAAGGAACATATGTGCCAAACCAACAGTATCAATGATAACTAAACTAAAGGTCACAGAAACTAAGGAGAAACTAGTTCCTATAATACAGGCTTCCCTCTCTGTATAGAATCCTTCCTCATACTGTTTACTAGTTAAAAGTACCCCAATGGTTCCATCTCCTAACCAAGAGGTTATGGCATCAATTGCTGCTCTTCCTGGAAGTCCAAAAACTGGTCTCATCACCTTAATAAGAAGAGTTCCTGCAAACTCCAACAACCCATAATTTAAAAGTAAGGGTAAAGCAACTCCTGCCAGAAAAAAGATGGTAAATAAGATAGGAAGTAGATCATAAAATACTAAACCTCCTGTATCCATGGTATTTACCACAGAGGACCCATCAAAATAAATAATAGAGGCAAAGATTACCCCAAAAATCCTGGTAGCTAGCCATATAGGCTTTACTTCAGCTAGGGATTTAAATAGATCATTCTGTAATATTCTAAGTTTGGGGCAAAATCTCTTTGCGAAAACCCAAAATAAACTGAGGAAACAGGAAACTAAAATAGTAAAAAATAGAATATGGCTTATTACATGTTCCAAAGCACTTTGCATATATTTAGCCATAATGGCAATAGGAATAGTAAAGTCTCCTTTATATTTAATCGGGCACATAAATAAAAATACTCCCACTGCAGAAGGAAGTATAAATTTCATATATAATAAGGTTTTATTATGATTCATAGGTACAATCCTTTACAAAAAAATAGTAAAAACGAACTTGATAATATCATAATTTATCAGTTAATTCAAGTAATAATTGTATTTTTATGCATTATTAATTAATATTTTTCTAATTGCATATTAAGTATGAACTTTTCCTTCCAAAAAAATAAATCCCTATGGTTACCCATAGGGATTATATCTTTCTATATTCCTCTTATTATACTCTCTCCAAAAATATCATACCCACAAAATAAAATACTATACTATCTTCTTAATCATCATTAGTTCTGTAATCTCTTTGCACATCTTCACATCTATAGTAAACATATGCTCAAAAATATTATCCTGTATACCTTCCTTAATCCTTAAAAGCTCTTCATATGGCTGTTTCCCCAATCTAGGAATGTTAATGCTTTCTATTAGCTTAACCATTCTCTTGTGATCTTTCACATGCTCCTCGTAAGAAACTACTCCATACTTTTTCATCAGTTTTTCTTCTTCATAAAAATGGTAAGACACGAACTCTCGAAGCTCACGAACGATACCATATAGCTGTTTTTCAGTAACTCCGATACAATGAATAATCAAAAGTTGCTCAATATCTCGTACTATACGAAACATTTCCTGATGCTGCTGGTCAATGGCTTCTATGCCCGTATTAAGTTCATTTTTCCAATCAAACTTAAAGTCAAACATATCTACGCCCCCATTCTTCATCTAATGCATTATAACTAACTACCTATATTTTACCATGTTTTTTTTACATGTACTATATGTTTTTTTCTCTTTCTTCTTTTCGTCATAAGTAACAAGTATTTTTGGTAGTATTTCATCTTAATAATTCCTTGACATTTAAAAGTCCCCATCCTTGTTTACTCCATGGTTGCCCTAGGTCAATAGCACTATTTTTTATTCTTAATTTCACCTCTTGGTTGGTCATCTCTGGATACAAGCTAAGTAGTAAAACGATGGCTCCAGAAACAATTGGGGTAGCCATAGAGGTTCCACTTTTTACTGTATACATAGAATAATCTCTTCTTGGACCAAAGAGAGAAAATGTATTTTTCCCACGGGAAGCATTACAAGACACAATATTGGAGCCAGGGGCAACTACATCAGGCTTCTTAATACAGGCAGAGGTTGGCCCTCTTCCCGAGTAATCTTTTGCCTTGGTTCCAGCCAATTCTACTGGAATATCATCGTCTGATGCTCCCACTGTAATAACCTTGCGGCTTATTCCAGGAGTTGAGATACTTTTGGGCTTTGGTCCATTATTCCCTGCGGCAACTACAACAATTATTCCTGCATCCCATACAGCATTCACTCCCCTTACAAGAGCAGACTCTTCATCCATACTATCTGTGGAGGATGTGCCTACGGAAATATTGACAACTTTAATATTGTAATGCTCCTTGTTATCTACCACCCATTGAAGCCCTTGAAGAACGTCAGATACATTGCCATTTCCTTTATGATTTAAAACCTTTACACCAATAATATTGCATTTTGGTGCGACCCCTATATACTCCCCTTTTGATTCACTTCCGTTTCCAGCAATGATGCCTGCTACATGAGTTCCGTGTCCATTGTCGTCATAGGGAATTTTACGTCCATTAATAACATCATAAAATGCCACAATCCTATTTCTACCTGAGGTAAAGTCAGGATGGGGATAGATACCTGTGTCTAAAATGGCAACTCCAACGCCTTCCCCATATATTCCTTTTTCATGGGCACTCTCCAATTGAATAATGGATCCAGCTCTTTTCATTTGAGCCTGAATAATGGAATCCATTTCAACTTCCTTATTTTCCTGAAAGGATGGTTCTAATAACATCTTACTATTCCCCATCTCAATAACAACAGAATCAATCATGGGCAATCTATAT
>JAEZQN010000324.1 GCA_023441145.1 Bacillota bacterium | reverse complement strand
GGATATATTCTACTCAAGAAGAAAGTATGGGTGCATAATATTGTTTTGGATTCAAAAAAAGTCGTGGAATAATGAATAAAGAAGAAAAGAGGCTGTAGCACTCACTTAGTGCCACAGCCTTTACTTTTCATTACTTCTTTTTGGTGGATTCAATTCCGTTAATAATAATAGCAACTAATCCACAGAGTACTCCACCAATGGCAAATACCCCAGGAGCATAGTGCCATTTATTTTCCATAAAACCAAGATATAGATAGATGGCAGTGGCAATTAACATGATAGCACCACAAAAAGTTCCTGTTACAGTGTTGGATTGTCTTTCTCTAGGACTTCGCTGTGCTTCTGTAAGAAGCATGGTAAAGCTACCAAAGTGTACACCTGAACGTACTAGAAGGTAAACTGCACTTGAGATAATTAGCAAGAACACCACAACTGGGTAGGAGCTTTCATCTGAAGTAAAACCATATCCGCCAATTAATATAATGGGAGAGATGACACATATAAGGACTCCTATGATTAGGTTTCTGGTAAACGATGGCTGAATCCTTGCCTTTTCCGACTCTAGAAAAGAAATGGTTTCTTTATCTAGTTTGACACCTTTTGTGATTGCATCATATTTACTAAGATTCATGCCACTGGTAATAAATAGAGGAATAGCGATGGCAATAAAAGCAAATAAGAGTATGAGACCAAAGATATCATCTCCATCAACAATAATCCCGGATGTAAAAATGTTATCTTCTGCAAGCTGTGCAAATAAGATTAGCATGGATACTCCAACGATACAAAGGAAAACCCCAATAGCAATGACCTTGGCTGCTTTCTGGTAAGCGGCAAGATACTCCTGTACTTCCATCAGAGACATTCTAAAAGTGTGAATGTCTGTGTTCTCAGCCTCTTCAGGTTTTTTCGCAAAAGTCACTTTGTTAGAGGTAAGGTTCATTTCTTCAAGTAATTCATCGATGTTACCAAATTCAGAAATTACAATGCCGATTGCCTCGTGTTCGGACTTACCATTAGCTTTCAATTCATTATATTTGTCTAACATGTTACTTAGAATCTCATCCTTTGCCCTAGTGATTTCGTCGGTTACAGGCAAAGCACGAAAAATATTCTCCACATAAGCTTTAATAGTTTCCATTATTCCATCTCCCTAATAAAATGATTAATTAATTGTTGGGTAATCTGCCATTCCAGACATTTTTCCCTATAGTAGGTTCTTCCAGCCTCTGTAATCTGATAGTAAGTCCTCCGTTTGCCCTGGGTCTCATCTCCATAGTAGGATTTTATGAGGCCATTTTTCTCAAGGCGGTTAAATGCGGAGTACAAGGTAGTTTCTTTGATTAAGTAAGTATGCTCTGACTGAAGCTGTATCGTTTTGCTAATTTCGTACCCGTAGGAGTCTTTTTCTAGCAGAGTGTATAAAATAAATACATCATTGTAGCCACGTAACACATCACTGCTTATGTTACAGGTGTTGCTCTGTTGTACCACATGCCCACCTCCTTTTAAAATATATTATTAGTATACTACGACAGATGTACTATGTCTGATGGAGTAATTGTACCACCATTACTACGACAGGTAAAGTAATATTACATAAATATTCCAACTTTGTAGGAAATATACAAAAAAGTGTTACAACAATTGGTTAAATTCTACTAACTCTGTTGGTTCCAAGTCTTAGAAACGAATAAACATAAGTTTTCATGGGGAATATTCTTGTAATCGTAAGTTTTTGTGATAAAATATGTCTATCGGCTAAAACGGACTACCAGATAGAATAAATAAGTAGAAGTAAGGAGAAGTAAGATGGAATTAGTAACTGTACGTGAGTTATACCGTGAAAAAGAAAAATATATTGGCAAGAAGATATCAGTTGGTGGATGGGTAAGAAGCAATCGTGACTCCAAAACCTTCGGCTTTATTGTCATCAACGATGGAAGCTTTTTTGAGACGCTTCAAATCGTATATAGTGAAGATAAATGCAAGAACTTTAGCGAAATTGCTAAATTAAATATAGGCTCTGCCATCATTGTAACAGGAGAGCTAGTAGCAACTCCAAATGCAAAGCAACCATTTGAAATTCAAGCAGAAGAGATTCTTGTTGAGGGTACTTCTACTTCAGACTATCCACTACAGAAGAAACGTCATTCTTTGGAGTATCTTCGTACTATTTCTCATTTACGTCCAAGAACAAACACTTTCCAAGCAGTCTTTCGTGTTCGTTCCTTAATTGCTTATGCCATTCATCAATATTTCCAAGAACGTAACTTCGTTTACGTACACACCCCACTAATCACTGGAAGTGACTGTGAAGGTGCAGGTGAGATGTTCCGTGTAACAACCCTAGACTTAAACAATGTTCCACGCACAGAGGATGGAAAAGTAGATGTGAAAGAGGACTTCTTTGGCAAGGAAACCAACCTTACTGTAAGTGGTCAGCTAAATGGTGAGACTTATGCAATGGCATTCCGCAACATCTACACCTTTGGACCAACCTTTAGAGCAGAGAATTCCAATACCACTCGTCATGCAGCAGAGTTCTGGATGATCGAGCCAGAAATCGCATTTGCAGATTTAAAGGATGATATGATTTTAGCAGAAGGTATGATCAAATACATCATCAAATACGTATTAGAGAATGCTCCAGAGGAAATGAATTTCTTCAATTCTTTTGTAGACAAAGGCTTATTAGACCGTCTAAACCACGTTGCTAACTCTGATTTCGGTCACGTTACTTATACAGAGGCCATTGAAATCTTAGAGAAGCACAACGATAACTTTGAATATAAAGTAAGCTGGGGCTGTGATTTACAGACTGAGCATGAAAGATACTTAACAGAAGAAATCTACAAGAAACCTGTTTTCGTAACAGATTATCCAAAGGAGATCAAAGCCTTCTACATGAAGATGAACGATGACAACAAGACTGTTGCCGCTATGGACCTTCTAGTTCCTGGTATCGGTGAAATCATCGGAGGAAGCCAGAGAGAAGATGACTATGAGAAGCTTGCTGCTCGTATGAAAGAGCTTGGCTTAAATGAAGAAGACTACGATTTCTACATGGATCTTCGTAAATACGGTTCCGTTCGCCATGCTGGTTTCGGACTAGGCTTCGAGCGTTGCGTTATGTACCTCACAGGTATGGGTAATATCCGAGACGTAATCCCATTCCCTAGAAC
>JAEZQN010000165.1 GCA_023441145.1 Bacillota bacterium | reverse complement strand
TGACCCGTTTACGGGAGAGCCAGTACAAAAAAGCAAAAAATAATCCCTAAAAGGGAAGTTGGGAAATAAAGCTATCATGAAAGGCTCAAGGAGCTTGCAGGAGCAAGGAGGCAATAAAAAAGCCCTTATAGGGCTAGTGCAAGCCACCGGCTAAGCCGGTGGTCTTGACTACTTTATGAGATGAATAATCAATGCTACTGTTTCTTCTCTTCCAGCCATTTGTCTAAATAGGTATTCATAAGATTAAATTGCGTAGGACCCATGTCTAAGAAGAAGGTGTGAAAATCCTTTAATGCAAAGTCGTCGCCTAAACTGTTTTGTGCCTTAATCTTCATTTCAGTTATTTCTAGATAACCAAGAATATATTTTAAGTAATTACAAGGCTCTGCTACAATTGCATTATAAATGCTTGTAATGGCCGTCTCGTCAGCAATGCCGAAACCATTTAAATAGGTAGAGGTCTTCTCTTTATCCCATCCGTAATAATTAATACCTACATCTACATTTCCATAAATACATAAGGTAGCGATAAGGTTATTCTGCAATACCTCTGCTACGTTCTTATCTAGTCCACCTAAGCCATAGGAGTACCGCTCCACATAAGTAGCCCAGCCTTCAGAATAGCCACCAAAATCTATGATACTACGAAGTAGACTAGGGAGTTTTTGTTGATAGTAAACAGTCTGATATAAATGTCCTGGGTATCCCTCATGAGCAATGGTAGTAAAGATATTCGACATATCTGTGTTGGATGCCTTATTAATATAAACCATGTTTTCAGTATACTTATCTAGTGGTGGAGTCAGATAAAAGGCTGGACTCATGTATTCCTCTAGAGATTTATGTACATATTTGATGGTACAATTAACTGGAGTAATAGCAGGGAAGTCATCGTTAATTGAGTCCTTTAAGTAATCCATAATTTCCTTAGGATCAGTGTACTTGAATTTAGGAGAGCTAATACTTTCAACTACGGACTGATCACTGGAGGTAATGGTCTGCATTCTTAGTATAGATGCCGTTAAGTAGTTGGATAGCAAATTATGAATATCATCGATGGAGCGGTAGGAACCTACATTAGATCTTACTAAGTACTCATAGTAAGCTTTTCCATCTTTAAAGTTACATAATCCACCATCATTTTTGCCAGTACCTTTTAAAGATGTGAGAGTAGAAATAAGCTTCTCATATGCTGGAATAATATGATTTTTAACCATGGATTTATTTTCTTCTATGTAGGCCTTTTTTTGTCCCTCATCCTTTACTACTCCTTCCAAACGGTCAGAAAAGGTAGTAATCAAATAATTGTTATCAGGATCTTTGATAAATTCCTGACATTGGGCAATAATATCATTAGCGCTTGTATCATTCATAAAAAGACCATTTTTGGACTTTTCTTGCTCAAAAGTACAAATTTGGTTAAAATACTCATCAATACAGGTAAGAAGTTTAAGATAGTCTGTCACATTTTTCTCTTCATAGAAATGATATTCCGCCAGCAACACAGGAAGTTGGGCTTGTAAGCCGGTAGTTGGACTTAATACCTCACTCATATAGTAAAAATCGCCAGCAGGAAGTGTATTCTCTATGAGTTGTTTAAGTATGTCGTAGGTAAGTTGTTGATCTGTTGTTAACAGGTCTCGGTCAAACTCCTTGACAGTGTCGTAATATCCCTGTAGCACTTTCGTATCTGCATCCATTGCTTCTTTTGTAAAGTTTCCGAAGGTTGGAGTAAATTCAGTAATGTTGTAGTTTTCCGGATTCGCTAAAGTGTAGTTTAAAGTAATACTATCTTTGGTAACGAAGTAATCAAATACCTCATCAGTAAAGACATCAAATTTTGCCTGATAAGTGTATTTATCCTGATCAGTACTTAGATTCTGGTCATCCGTTGCTTTATGACTATTACAACAGACGCAGGTTAGTAGAACTAGTACCATTAGGATGGATAGCAAACGCCTTTTCATTAAATATCCCCCTTTGTATATTACTTGTTTTAGTTATTAATTCATTATAATAGAAAGTGAATCAAAATATGATTTACAAATAATGTTAATCTGAAACAATAGTAACATAGTTATATAAAAATTGATAGGAAAAATAAATCCTTGACAAATACTTTTGGATGAGAGTACACTAAATCTATATGATAAAGGCAATGAAAAGAAGAGTAAGTAATGGAAGCATTACAGAGAATCCTGGCAAGCTGAGAAGGGAGAATGTAGAGATTACTGAACATGGTCTTGGAGCTGCGCACCGACTATAGAAGTTTCTTTTATATAGGCTGCGACGGGTACACCCGTTATAGTGAGTACCATTGTAGGATGGTAGATAAGGCTTATGCTATAAGGCATAGGTGAATTAAAGTGGTAACACGGGAACTCTCGTCTTTAAGTAATTAAAGGCGATTTTTTTATGCACGGGACTCGGGTGTAAAAGCCTGGGCTAATGTGATTCATTTACTAATCCGCCTAGGCTAAAGTGTGAGAGCTGCTTACTACTTAGTCAGGCAGGACACTGCGCTGAGCCTAAAGCCACCAATCGTGTTCAGCAAAGGCTTCCACGATTGGCGTAGTCTCAGCTTCGTAGCCTGAAAGGCGTAGCTCGCAGCTCTCACACAAGATAGCCTAGGAGATTAGTAAAAGAAAGAGTATCGCCCAGGCTAAAGTTTACATGAAGAAAAAATCATTTAGAAGGAGAGATGATATTATGTCAAAGAAACCATACTATATTACAACTGCTATTGCATACACCTCTGGAAAGCCTCATATTGGTAACACTTATGAGGCTGTGTTGGCAGATGCTATTGCCCGCTATAAGAGAGCAGAGGGATATGATGTATTTTTCCAAACAGGAACTGACGAACATGGTCAGAAGATTGAAGAGAAGGCGGCAGCAGCAGGCGTTTCTCCTCAGGAATTTGTAGATGGAGTTGCAGGAGATATTAAGAGAATTTGGGATTTAATGAACACATCCTACGACAAATTTATACGTACTACCAACGAGGATCACTGCCTTCAGGTACAAAAAATATTTAAAAAATTATATGACCAAGGAGACATCTATAAAGGTCATTACGAAGGAATGTACTGTACTCCATGTGAATCCTTCTTTACCCCATCTCAGTTAGTAGAGGGCAAGTGTCCAGACTGTGGAAGAGAGTGCCATACAGCTAAAGAAGAGGCATATTTCTTAAAGCTTAGTAAGTATGCAGATCGTTTAGTGGAACACATAAATGCACATCCTGAGTTTATTCAACCAGAATCTCGTAAAAACGAGATGATGAACAATTTTATTTTACCAGGACTTCAAGATCTTTGTGTATCTAGAACCTCTGTAAAATGGGGTATTCCAGTAAGTTTTGATGATCGACATGTAATCTATATTTGGGTAGATGCCTTAAGTAACTATATCACTGGTATTGGTTTTGATGGAGATGGTAATCACTCTGATTTATATAAGAAATTCTGGCCAGCAGACTTGCACCTAATTGGTAAGGACATTCTTCGTTTCCATACGATTTACTGGCCAATTATTCTGATGGCATTAGGAGAACCACTTCCAAAGCAGGTATTTGGTCATCCTTGGTTATTACAAGGGGATGGTAAAATGAGTAAGTCCAAAGGAAACCTTATTTACGCAGATACCTTAGTGGATTTCTTTGGAGTAGACGCGGTTCGCTACTTCGTGCTTCATGAAATGCCTTTTGATAACGATGGTATCATCTCTTGGGAGCTGATGGTAGAAAGAATGAATTCTGAACTTGCCAACACCCTTGGTAATCTCGTAAATCGTACCATTTCTATGTCCAACAAGTATTTTGATGGTGTGGTTAATAACACAAATGTTTGTGAGCCGGTAGATGAAGAATTAAAAGCATTTACCTTGGAGACACCTAAGAAGGTAGCAGCAAAGATGGAGAAGCTTCGTGTAGCAGATGCTATTACTGAAATCTTTAATCTATTTAAACGCTGTAATAAATATATCGATGAGACAATGCCTTGGGCACTAGCTAAGGAAGAGGACAAAAAGTCTCGCTTGGAAACAGTTCTTTATAACTTGGTAGAGAGTATTACCGTTGGTGCTTCCTTGTTGGCATCTTTTATGCCAGATACGGCAGAAAGAATTACAAAGAAGTTAAACACCACGGTTAGAAGCTTTGAAGATATGACTGAATATGGGTTATACCCATCCGGTAATAAAGTAGTAGAGAAACCGGAAATACTATTTGCAAGACTAGATGTAAATGAGGTAATGGAAAAAGTGAACGAAATGAAAGAAAAAGAACAAGTGACTGAGGAAAATAAAGTAGAAGAGCCAGTAATCGATATTGAAGCAAAAGAAGAGATTACTTTTGATGATTTTGGTAAAATGCAATTCCAAGTTGGCGAAATCATCAAATGTGAAGAAGTGCCAAAATCCAAGAAATTACTTGTTTCCCAAGTAAAGATTGGTTCCCAGGTAAAACAAATTGTATCTGGTATCAAGGGACACTACACACCAGAACAAATGGTAGGGAAAAAGGTTATGGTTCTTGTGAACTTAAAACCAGCAAAGCTAGCAGGGGTGTTAAGTGAAGGTATGCTTCTTTGTGCAGAGGATGAGAAGGGTGAATTATCTTTAATGACTCCAGAAAAACCTATGCCAGCTGGAGCGGAAATTTGTTAATTTTATGAAAATGATAAAAGTATGCCAGAAGCAGAAGAATTACACTGCTTCTGGCGTATTTTGTTTTCATCACAATCTTATGTGAAAAGTCTAAAAAACGAGTATTTTAGACATAATAAGTATTGAATGATAAAATCGATAAGTAGTATTCTAAAGATTTATAATAAATGGAGGTTTATTATGGCACTTGATTAGAAGGGACCGTAAGAATACTACTTATCGTGTTATTATTGTATGTGATTTTGAAAATGAAATACTAGTAAAAACCACATCATATGGTAGTTATCGTTGCAATATACAAATAAAAATAGATTTTTTGAAGTTTAAAAAATAGCGAATCCCATTACAAGGCGTTCGCTTGTGCTTGCTTAATTTTTGAAAATAAGTTAATATAAGCCATGATATAGTTAGGAGGCACAAATGAGCGGAATAATTGATACACATTGTCATTATGATGATGAACAGTTTGACGAAGATAGAAGTCAGTTACTTAAAAGATTGTGGAATAATAATATAGAGTTTGTAGTAAATATCGGTTCTTCCATGGACACTTCCAAGGCAACCTATGCATTAGTAAAAGAATACGAAAATGTGTATGGCGCCATTGGTGTACACCCTAATGAAGTTGCCCCACTAAAAGAAGAGGATATGAACTGGCTACGAGAAAAAAGTAAACATTCTAAGATTCTCGCTATCGGAGAGATTGGACTTGATTACTATTGGGATGAGCCAGACAGAGAGATACAAAAAAAGTGGTTTAGAAGACAGCTAGAGCTTGCAAAAGAAGTAAAGCTTCCTGTTGTCATACACAGTAGAGATGCTGCTAATGATACCTTAACCATTATGAAGGAAGCAAGATGTGAGGAAATCGGTGGAGTTATTCACTGTTTTTCTTATGGAATAGAAATGGCAAGAGAATACTTAAATCGAGGCTTTTATTTGGGGATTGGTGGGGTTTTAACCTTTAAAAATGCCAAAAAATTAAAAGAAGTAGTAGAGTATGCTCCAATAGATCGCTTGGTACTAGAAACAGACTGCCCTTATCTAGCTCCAGTGCCGCATAGAGGAGGTCGAAACGATTCTACAAATTTGATTTATGTTGCAAAGGAAATGGCGGCCATTAAGAACCTTTCCTATGAGGAAGTATTAGAAATTACCAATGCCAATGCCAAGGCATTGTATCGAATAAAAGAAGGCGTAAAAGCCCAGAATTAGTATATGAAAAAGAGGTAAGAGATGGCCACATTAGGAAATCCCAAGAATACAATAGAAATTTTAAATAAATATGGATTTAATTTTCAAAAACGGTTTGGACAAAACTTTTTAATTGATACCCATGTGTTGGAGAAAATTGTTCGGTCTGCTAATGTGACCAAAGACGACTTGGTGTTAGAGATTGGTCCAGGAATTGGTACCATGACACAATATCTTTGTGAACATGCTAGACAGGTAATTGCGGTAGAGATTGATAAGAATCTCATTCCAATATTACAGGATACTTTGTCAGAATATGAGAATGTAACAGTAATTAATGAGGATATATTAAAAGTAGACATTAAGGGATTAGCAGATGAGTATAACAATGGTAAGCCTATTAAGGTGGTAGCCAACTTACCTTACTATATCACCACTCCAATCATAATGGGACTGCTGGAAAATGAAGTACCTATTGACAATATTACAGTTATGGTACAGAAGGAAGTGGCAGACCGTATGCAGACAGGACCTGGGTCAAAAGATTACGGAGCGCTATCTTTAGCTGTACAGTACTATGCAGAACCTTATATTGTAGCCAATGTACCGCCAAACTGCTTTATGCCAAGACCTAATGTGGGTTCTGCTGTGATACGTTTGACATTACATGAAGAAAAACCAGTGCAGGTAAAGGATAAGAAGCTGATGTTTGCCATTATTCGAGCATCCTTTAACCAACGAAGAAAGACTTTACAAAATGGGCTTAATAATTCACCAGAGCTTAGCTTTACAAAGGAAGAGGTAGTTACAGCCCTAGAGGAGATTGGTAAGCCAGCTACGGTAAGAGGAGAGGCACTAACACTGGAAGAGTTTGCAGCTCTAACGGATGCATTAATGAAAGAGAAATAAAGGGAAGGTCATAAGGTTAAAATAATCTTATGGCCTTTATTATTGTGATGGCATAAAAATAATCCACCTGCTATGCAGGTGGTCCCCAG
>JAEZQN010000161.1 GCA_023441145.1 Bacillota bacterium | reverse complement strand
TCTGTCATCTGCTCTATCATTGCACCTGTGATAATATGACCACAATTTTTCATTCCTACTTTTCTTGCGATAGAAGCAGCCGTCACACCATTGTCACCTGTAATCATGACAACTCGTATCCCTGCTTTGTAGCAACGGGCTAGGTCTTCCTTGACACTTTCTCTTGGTGGATCTTCAAGGCCAATTAACCCCATAAACGTCAAATGACACTGGGTTAGTGTGTCTGGTACCTCTTCTACACTTTTCATCATATCAGATGCCACTGCTATTACACGAAACCCTTTGCTAGATATAGAAGCAACTTTATCCTCCACTTCTTTTTTCTGCTCCTCTGACAATTCACATAGTGTTAGAATACTTTCAGGACAGCCCTTAGCGGCTATCACAATCTGTCCCTCTCTCCTCCAAACATGCCCCATCATTTTTAACTCATTGGTAAATGCATATTCCCTCACTAGCTCACCACTAAATAAGCTGTCTTTATGAAATCCCATCTTTTCACAATAGGATAACATGGCAGTTTCCATAGGATCATAAGCATCTGTCTCACAGCCTAATCCCATAATCTCACATAAGAGACCTTCCTCTTCACTTACTGCCCAGATATCCTCCACACTCATCTGATTCATGGTAATGGTTCCTGTCTTATCTACACAGAGAACAGAAATGGCTCCAAGAGTTTCTATGGACGGAAGCTTTCTTACTAAAGAATGTTTTTTGGCCAATCTCCACGCTCCCATAGAAAGAAATACCGTTAAAATTACAGGAAACTCCTCTGGAATCATTGCCATAGCTAAGGTTATACCAGACAAAATACTTTCAATCATTCGTTCCCTAAAGCTATGATTACCTAAGTTCATATACGTAAGTATTCCTACTAAGGTTAATAGAACTGCTGCAATGACTGCACATAACTTCACTAAGCTTCTTGTCTGCATAAATAGAGGACTTGCCTCCTCTTTGACACTAGTAACACTAGCACCTATCAACCCATACTCTGTGCTGTTTCCAATTTGACGCACTAAAACTGTTGCAGTCCCTTGCGTCACCAAAGTGCTGGCATAGCAATAGTCCTTCTTCCAGTAATCCGTAGTACTCTTATTAAAGTCCTCCAAATCTTCACAAGCTATCTTCCATACTCCTTCTGCTTCCCCAGTAAGGGAAGACTCATCTACACATAAGTCATTACACTTCACGATACTTCCATCTGCAGGTATCTTGATTCCTTCCCATATTAGCATGATATCTCCTGGAACCAAATCAGAACTAGCTATGGTTTGTTCTATCCCATCTCGAATGACAGTCACATTAGGAGCAGATAGTTCTTTTAATGCTTGAAGAGTCTTATCTGTCTTCCATTCCTGAATGACATCAATGCTAATTACTCCCATTACAAAGACTAGCATAACTGCTCCGTCTCTAGGTTCGCCTAGGATAAAATAAATAATTGCAGTAACAATAAGGAGTAAAAACATAGGTTCACCTATGATGTGAAGCAGTTTTTTTATAAAGCACTCCTTCTTCTCTGTTGTTAGCTCATTTTTACCGTATTGTTGCTGCAATTGTTTTGCTCTGACACTGGTTACCCCTGTCAGGTTCAGATTGGTGTTTGTCATAAAAGTTACCTCCTGATTGCCTATGGCATTAGTTTGATAGCTCTATGGCACTTCATTCTCGATGTCATTATTCCGTAGAAGTGAAAAAAAGCACACCTATGGAACATACTACTGTCCCACAGATATGCTTGATTGCATTCTGTTGCCACGCAATGGGTGGCCCGGCCCCATGATCTAAGAAAGATTCATCGCCTGCTCAGTCTGTACTGTTGAACTCGCATTCTAATTAAGAATGTAATGCAGTGCAAAGAGAATTAATAATTACTATTATATGTAATTTATCCATATGTGTTAATTCTATTATTTATTCACCTTATAAAATGGTTTTACTAATTTATTAAACATCGCAACCAACGGACCTAAGCATAGTGCTGCAACAATAGTTCCAATTCCAAGATGACACCCTTCAAACTCCTGAAATCCTAGTAGAAATGTACTTAGAGAAACCAACACGCTAATCGTATCTGTACTAACTCGATTTAAAAAATATGGGGATGGGAGGACATCTGTCATACCTAGAGAGAGATAGTCATATGGAGCTACTCCCGAATTAGCTGATTGGTATATGGCTAGGCCAAAGGATAACACCACTAAGGCTACTGCCATGATTATTAGTTTAATAACAAAGTCATGGGAACCTTCTTTTCCTATGAGCATTTCCACCACTGGAATCATGTATTGTACTACATATCCTAACAAAAACATATTGATGATAGTGCCAAGTCCTATATACTTACTCCCCCAAATAATCTGTACCACAAGAAGAATTAGATTCAGTACTATCTGGTATGTTCCTAACCCTATTCCTATTGTCTCTGACACGGCCATATTCATAGCGGTGTAGGGGTCATTTCCCATATTGGACACTCGTAAAATAGCAATAGCTATCCCAATAATCACATTCCCAACTAATACTCCCAGTATTGTTTTTAAAGTAAGACTGCTCTTAATATTTTGCTCCATATCCAAACAAGTCTTTTTCATATGATCTCATTTCCTCTTTCTGTAGCTTTCTATTTTGTGTTATCCTATGGTACCCCTTACTTCAATCGAAAATGACCAACAATCTCGTCACTATAACGCTCCAGTACATCTTCCTCATAACGAAATTGGCTAGGACTAGCATGATGAATCAGAAATGGTACTCCATGGTAATTACGCTTGTCGGATACAATTCCAATATGCTTCTTAAATACCACAATATCTCCGCCCTGCCACTGGTCTATCTCCTCGACATCTGTGGTTAGGTTCGTAGCTGTATTCTGAAAATAGACATAAAGATTCTTTACTCGTCTAAAATCAATCTTATTATCCGTCTTTTCTGCCCCATAAAGCTCTTTATTGGCGAGTATATGCTGGTCCACTAATACCATCAAATCGTACCCGGCTCCAAGAAAGCCATTGGCCACCACATCTGTACATACTCCATACTCATCATCAGGATACCCTGAAGCATAGTACTTACTTTTATACTTTGGATTTGTTTCAATATAAGTCCTTACGTTGGTTAGGATATCTGTCTGATCATCCACCCCGTCTTTATCCATATCTACTGGGCTTTTATAAGTTTCTATTCCAAAGTCTGCATTGGTATAGGCTTTATGTGCGATAATGTTATATCGATATAGGACAATCGTTCCAATAATCAATACCAAACAAATCGGTGCTAATATAAATAATAGCTTTCTCTTCATTCTGGTTCTCCCTATATAATGAAAAGTTAGTGTTTCATTGCTCCACTTTCTCTTAACGCATTTAAAACCCGTTGTATCAAGTGATTTAAGAAGGATTTGTACTCCTCACTCTGACTTTGGTTCATATTGTAATCCATTTTATAGATTCCTTTACTGGACAACAGATAGACTACCGTATTCTCTTTTTTAACGAAGGTAGTGTCTGTTACCATTTCAAGATACTCAAGCGTCTGGCTAGCATTATATAAAAACTCCCTACCAGCCTTACTAACTGATTTATATTCTTGTCCGCTTCCTAAAATTCCCCCACCATTGCTAAAATACAAACTAACCGTTCCATCAAAAGAACAAAATAGAGAAGCTGTTGCATTTGTAACTGGAATATCTACCACTGCACCATATACTAGATTGACACCATCTTGATAAAACTCTTTACTTTCTGGTTTTACTCCAAAGGCTTGCTGGCGCAAATCAATATAGACATCTTCTATTTTATCTTCTTTCTTTTTAAATAATCCCATCATAACCTCCTTAATGATAAAATCTTCTTTTTATCTTAATGAAGCATATATTTCATTTTACGATAGTGGGAAGATGATTCCTTAAACCCCAATGACTTATACAAAGGATATCCCTGCTCTGTCGCACTTAACTCAACGAAATCCAAACCAGACTCCTTGGCATAAGCCAGTAAATTCATCATAATACCCTTGGCCATACCCTGGTGTCTGTATTCTGGCTTTGTATAGGCATTTAACACTTCTCCCACTTTTCCATGAATAAAATTAGGATTAGCCGGTTTATGTATCACTAATAATAGTGCTGTAGAAAGAATTTCATTTTCTCTTTTTACAATAAATCCCAAAATGTCATTTCCTAAATGATGTTTAAAATACTGTGGGATCTGTTTCCTCACTGCCTGGACTTGCTCCTCTGTCATATCCATCATACACTATTGCTTATGAAACCTTACCGTCTGACCTTTCAGTGAAATTCTACCTACCGTATAGCCATATAAAAGCAACTCTTTTTTATAGGTCAAAAATGAATGATCGATAGGCACTCCAGCAATGTTTCCAATCTCCTCAAAAGTGAGAGTCATTTCCTCTTTCTTGCAATTCTTCACATAATCCCATAATGCATCATATTTACTCATTATTATCTCCTTGCCCATATGGCTATATCCTAACTTCTTATAGTATGATATAATCTATAAAATATAATTAGTTGAAAGGATGGTAGCACATGAAATACTCTTACAATGTTAACTCTCCCATAGGAGTCCTATGTCTCGAAGAAGAAAACGGATTTCTTGTTGGAGTACGTCTAGATTATAACGCTTACCCTTCCACTCATAGCCCTTCTCCATTATTACAGGAGGCTACCATTCAACTAAAGGAATACTTTGAGAAAAAAAGAACTTCCTTTGACCTTCCCCTGCTACCAAAGGGAACTGCTTTTCAAGAAAAGGTATGGGCGGCCCTTAGAGAGATTCCCTATGGTCAAACCTTAAGTTATGGAGAACTTGCTAAACTCATAGGGCAACCTAAAGCTTCTCGTGCAGTAGGTGGGGCCAATAATAAAAATCCTATTCTGATTATGCTCCCCTGTCATCGTGTAATTGGAGCAAATGGGAAACTAGTGGGATTTGGCTGTGGTATTGAAGTAAAAAACTATCTTCTAGATTTGGAGAAATCAACCTTATAAATTGGATTTTATTACCTATAAGTATAGCACTTAACTCTCCGAATAGGAAGCCTTATGGGATTGTCTATGTCGCATTTTTCTCCAGTTATAAAATCCATACATGTCATTACAGAAAAACATCACAAAATTTACTACCATTGGTAAATAGGACACATCCTCCATGGTTGCAAGTACCCAAAGGGAAATTAACACAATATCATTGGCTCCATAGGCAAGGGCATAAGCTGGATTGCGAAATAACATCAGGTAAGAAGCCAAAAAGCTTGTAGCAATGGAAATGGTGCTGATTACAAGGTTAGCTGTATGAAAATAAGCTAGTATATAATAAAAGATTTGGGTGACTGCAATGGTTAATACAACCATTATGATAAGATTTCCCTTACTCATATGAGCTACTTCAACTTCTCCCTTCCCCTCTTTATAAGGGTGCTTTAGCCAAGACACCACTGACATCATGGCAATCGGAGCTGTCATACCAATATAAGTAATCATCTCACCATAATAACGAAAATCATAAGATATTATGGCATATAGGAGACTAAATAGTACCGTTAGTACTTGCCCTAAAACTTCTCCACGAGCTACAAATATCAGGGCTGTGACCCCTACAAGAGAAGCGAGTAAACTTAATATGCTTCCATTTCCGGAAGATAAAAAGGACAGCATTACTACTGTGGCAGATACTGCCCATAATAGCTTTTCAAACTTAGTTAAATTATTAATTGATTGATATATATTCATGTAAATTTCCTCCTTAGAATAAAAAATAGCACCCATAATACACATCTTCTCAGACCTAACGATGTGTATATGGGTGCTTTTCGCACCACTACCCGGTGGCAGTTTATTGTGGTTTATAATATCATATCTTTTTTTGATAGTCAACAAATCTATACGTATTGATATTTTTTCTGCAACCAATGAAAAGGAATATTGTAAGTACCATCATTACAATGGTAGAACATCTATCTTGTCTCCCCCACATTGTATTTATATATGTATTCTCCATTAAAGGTTGTTATATAAAGACATTCTTCATTAAATCCTTTCCCACCAAAGGCTATGATATGGTTGGAAATAGAAGTATCCCCAAGGGCAAGATACTCGACCTCACCACTCTTATCCATCCTCATAATCTGTGCCATTCCATCAATTGACACATATATTGAGCCACTGCTTGCGAAAACAATATTTAAGGGTGCCCCAAAGTCTCCTGAGTTCTTAATTGGCTCCTTTACCAGTACAACAGGCTCTTCACTAACATTACCAGTCTCATCAATTTCATATCTTAGTAAGCTCTTAGTGTAAAAATCACTAACATACAAATTCTTATAGTCAGGATCAAATTCCAATGAGAAAGAACTTGTATATCCATTCTTTACCCCATCTACCAATGTAGTTTTCTTTAGTTCCGATGAGTATTTCTCTATCTTACTACCATTGGTAATATAAATGTTACCTTCCTCGTCACACTCTATTCCACTGGCCCCAAGAAATCCCTTAAAATCTTCTCGAATTAGAGTAGTGACCTGACCCTCAGGGGTAATTTTCAATATTCTATCCTGAGCAGCAGCTAGAATATTTCCCTCATTATCAAATGTCATATCCCAGATTAAAGGGCTTTTAAAGTAATAATCCTTCCGATTAGGTAAATCCTGAAAAGAGCATAAGCTTGTGACTAATCCATCCGGTGTAATCTTAAGAAGCTCTTGGTCTTTGGCGACATACATGGTATTATTCTGATCAAAAAGTATTCCTGCTGTAACTGTTCCATTTGTTTCAGTAAATATTTCCGCCTTGTGTTGACTGGTTTCACTTTTTGGGCTTTTTTCACTTTTCTCACTTTTTGTTTTTTTCTCACTACAAGCAGAAAACACCAATAAAATCATGGAAATAACTAATATACGTATCAATTTCATGGTTCATTCCCCCTTTATAGGGTAATGATAAACCCTATAGTAACTATAAGGTCAAGGCTTTTTGATAGGAAATTGGACCTCTGTCACATAATTCTTTGGAAATCTCGTATTCATGAAACTGTTTATGTATACCTCAACTCCCGGTCCAGTAATTGCATATCCTCGTTTTCTTATCCAGTTAGCTAGATACGTGCACTGTCCCTTATATTCTCCTTTATATATTCCAGTAGCATACAGTCCTCCGTGTATAGTACGAACAAACTCCTGTCTGGCACAATCTTGTAAAACGGGTAAACAAAGCTCTAAATCACAATTCTCTGGATGAAAATCCCCCAAAAAGTCATGATAAACTGCTATTCTAGAGCTGGATGCTTTCATACTATGATTCTTAACAAGAGTATCTAGCTCAAAGAATCTCTTTGCTAATGTTTCATAAGTAGAGCCTGAATAATATCTAGTATAGGCAACTACCCTCTCTGGTAGGTGTTTTATTTCAATTGTCTTTGAGAATTCTAAAAGCGTATCCGTTACTGTTTCATGTACTCTCAATTTATCAATACGATCCTCCAACCTATTGAGGATTGCATTGACAGATGCTGCCCTCTCTCTAAACTCCTGCCTTTTTCTTTCTAGCAATGAAATAGCAAAGCTACTATTTTCATTTTCTAAATATACCTTAATTTCCTCCAAAGAAAATCCTATTTCCTTTAGATCAAGAATTATTCTTAATGTTAATATATCTGCATCTGAATAAAAGCGATAACTATTGTCCGCTTCCACTTTAGATGGTTTCAATAGTTTAATCTTGTCATAATATCTAAGAGTCTGAACAGAAATGTCGGCTATTGCCGCAAGCTGTCCAATGGAATAAAATGATTCCTTCATAATGGCTCACCTCCCTCTTTTCCATTATAACATATTCCAAATTCTTGAAGTATTAAATAACTATATATATAATAAGGGAAAAGGAGGGGGGCTATGTTCTTAATTGGCGAATTTTCTAAGCTTTCTCAAGTGACAATACGAATGTTACGTTATTACGATGAAATGGGACTATTAAAGCCTGCAAAGGTAGATCCACAGACTGGCTATCGTATGTATTCTGTAGATCAGATATCCATTTTAAATGAAATACTCTATCTTAGGGATAGTGGTTTTACAGTAACAGAAATTACAGAAGCACTTAAGCAAACAGATAAAGCGATTATCGTAGAACAACTAGAAAAGAAACAAAAAGAAATTCTCCAAACGATTCAACTAGAGGAAAATAAACTTAAAAAGATTGACCTTGCAAAGCGCCAACTTCTAGAGGGAAACTGTAATATGTATAATCAGATTACGATAAAATCTATTCCTAGCTACCAGGTGCTCTCCCTACGAGAGGTCATTTCCAATTATTATGAAGAGGGAAAGCTATGGAAAAGGTTATCTGAATTCGTTTCTAAACACCACATAGAGATCTCCTCTGAAACCTTCTCCATCTACTATGATGAAGATTATAGAGAAGAATATATTGATGTAGAGTTGTGTGCACCTGTGAAAAAAATAGGGGTTAATAGCGGTAACTTTATTTTTCGTCACACAGAGGCAATTCCAATTATGGCTTGCACCATGGTATATGGCGATTTTACGAATATAAGTGGAGCTTACCTTTCTTTTACCAATTGGCTACTGGAAAATGTTCAATACCGTATGGGTGGTCCATGCAGGCAAATTGTTCACCGTGGCCCATGGAATGAAGATAACCCCGATAATTATTTGGTAGAACTACAAATTCCTTTAGAAACAGATTAATATTTCAAAATATCCTCTTGACTCTCACACAGTGTCAGGGTCTAACTTGGGATTATAAAACCATTTAGGAGGAATTAATATGACAAGTTATGAATTATACCCTATCGGCATTATATGCAATGATGAGGAAGGAACCTTTCTTCAGCTTAACCACGAATACGTGCCAGGACTCCAGGCACTAGAGGGATTTAGCCACATTAATGTACTATGGTGGTTTAGTGACTTTGATAACAAAGAATCTAGATCATACTTAGTGACCAATGAACCTTATCAACATGCTCCTAAGGAGATGGGTATCTTCGCTACCAGATCTCCTATTCGTCCAAATCCTATTGCCCTTACCGCTGTTGAGGTTCTGTATATTGACTATGAAAAAGGAATTGTACGAATAGCCTATATTGATGCTAACGACCAAACACCTATTCTAGACATTAAGCCATACACTCCAAGTCTTGATCGGGTAGCAAGCCCTGAGGTCCCAGATTGGTGTAAAGATTGGCCAAAGAGTTTAGAAGAGAGTGCTGACTTTCCATGGGAAACAGTATTTAATTTTTAGGAGGAAGTATGTTATCAAAAGAACACTCTGCCTTACTAGTAATCGATATGCAAGAGGATTACCTAGGTAAAAAAAGCAGATATCACTATTACCCTGATACATTAATCGACAAGGTAAATGAACGGATTATGAAAGCTCAACAAGACCAAGACATAATTATCTATATTAAAAATAGGGGCAAACGACAAGGCTCCCCTTATGTCTCAAACTTTGTAGAAGGACTACAGATGATCTCTAACTATGAATATACCAAAGAAAAGGCAAGTGCTTTTGTAAATCCGGACCTAATAACCCTATTAAAAGACCAAGAGATAACAAAAATCGAGATCATTGGTATTGATGGTAACTGTTGTGTTGCCTCTACTGCACTTGATGCTAAAAACCTCGGTTTTTCAGTAACCTTTCCACTTGACTATATTGGTATAAGTAGCAAAGAGCGATTTAAAAAAACCAAGGAAAAGCTAGAAAAAGCAGGAGTAGCTGTTGTAAATTGACCCATGGATACCCCAGCTTTCCTGTCCACTTACAAAATTCCTAGGAAATAAAAAAGGTTTCCTTTTGACTGTACATGCAGTCTAAAGGAAACCTTTTTATTGCTACTCATCTTACTCCATTGGATACTTCATCCCCCATAATTCTCTTATAGAGTCCATAATTTCCATCATTCTTATTGTCTCAGCATGAGGCATAGCAGGGCATTCTAACCATCCATTATCTAATGCCTCCATACAGGCCTCAACTTCATACTCATATCCTGTAATTTGTTTTGGTACTCTGTACTCTTTTATTAATTCGTGGTTCTTATTATATACTTTATACCCCTGCACATTGTTGATGTTTTCTGCTACGACATAGCCCTCTGTACCATAGACATAGCCGCCTATCTCTGAAGCTACTAATTGGCTACTGTGAAGGACTGCAGTGGCGCCACTTTCAAATGTTAGATACATACAGTTACTATCATCTACACCGTATTCATTCATCAAAGCAAACGCTTTAATGTCTTTTATTGGTTCTTTCATTACCATACATGCAAAGTTAAGTGGATAAATACCAAGATCTAAAAGAGCACCACCTGCTAACTCTGGTTTCTTGTTACGTTCTAGGTGATTAAGAACATAGCAAGTATTAGCGGTGATAGAATGTACTTTACCAATCACTCCACTGTCAATAATCTCATCTAAGACCTTACGCATTGGAGTATAACGAGTCCAAATAGCTTCTGTCAGTAACAAGTTCTTCTCCTTTGCCAACTGAAGAACCTCCCTAGCCTGAGAAGCATTTACGGTAAAAGCCTTTTCACAAAGAACATTCTTCCCATTCTCTAAACATAGCTTTATTGTATCGTAGTGATGTGAATGAGGTGTTGCTATGTACACAAGGTCAATGCCATCGTCCTGAAGCATATCCTCGTAGGAGCCGTAGGCCTTTTGAAATCCATTTCTAGCAGCAAAATCCTGTGCTCTAGTAAGCTCTCTTGCCCCAACAGCATATCTCTCTACCTGATCCATGTGAGCGATTGTATTTGCCATAACTTCAGCAATCTTACCCGCACCTAAAATAGCCATTTTCATAACATTCTCTCCTTTTTCTTACTTGTCTTCTTGATACTTATGTAGAATTCGTACTAACTCTTCCTTTACCTGTAGTCTAAGTTCCTCTGGCTCTATCACCTCGCAGCTAGACCCATAAGCTAAAATGTGGTGAATAAACCCTGGATTAATATCAAAACACCCTTCTACGAGAAGGCTTCCATCCTCAAGCTGGACATAGTTTTCATATTCATCATATACCAGATATGCCACATCCTTACAGAAATGGAGCTTCATAGGAATTTGACGCGATGGCTTATTATTGTCAGTGCTTTTTGGTACTTCAAGGTTGCCCCTAATCTGATAACTCTCCTCTGTCACTATCATATCATGAATTCTCTTTAGTTTAAAGAACCTAAACTCCTGCCTAATATAACAGTAAGCATAAAGATACCAGGACATTCCCTTAAAAATAAGCTTTACTGGCTCTACACGGCGAGTACTCTCCTCCCCCTTCGCACTTGCATAAGAAAAGGTGATGACTTTTCTCTGAAGAATGGCATTTTTCAGGTTCTGAAATAAGGCTACTTCCTTCTCTCCGTCGGACCAATAACCAAAGTCAATCTCTACCCAGTCACTCTTATTATCTCCAAACAACGCACCCAGCTTACTAAGTGCTGTATTGGTTTCTTCTAAGCTTACTTCATTGATTGCATGAAGGGAGGAGAGAATCTCCCCTTTTTCCTTATCTGTGATTACTGCTTTATTCAATATATAGTCTTGCATCAGATGGATTCCTCCACCCTTTCCCTTGCTCATATAGATAGGAATACCCGCACCAGAAAGAATCTCTACATCCCGATAAATCGTTCTAGTAGAAACTTCAAAATGCTCTGCTAACTCCTTTGCGGTAAGAGAGGTCTTATCTAACAGCATATATATGATTTCAAATAGACGATTGATCTGCATAACTCACCTAGTTTCTATAATTCATAATTAAGTTCTCTTTATTGGATGTCTAATGACTGGCTTTATTCTATCAAGTTCTACCTTTCTAGGATCTGACAGATAGATTTCATGGTGTAAACG
>JAEZQN010000035.1 GCA_023441145.1 Bacillota bacterium | reverse complement strand
GATGTCGCTATGGCATTTCGTCAGAGCTGTTTTTTTACAGCCCCTTTTTTACTGTATATGAAATTGCACTGCAAATTACTATACAGTAAAAATGCATTTAAAAGATAGAAAGTGAATAGCGCACTGTGGTGTTATGGATAATGTCGCTGATGCGACTATCGTAGGTAGAGAGTTTTGCATGCAAAACTTAAATTATCCAGAAAATAAGCTTAAAAAGCTAGATATTACTTGATTTTGGGTTCATAAAAAAAAGTTGATTACTACATTTAGTAATGATACAATATTAGAAGGTTCTGAAAACACGGATAGTTAGCTATCTGAGGCGAGTATATTGATTGATAAAATTAGAACACAGGAGTGGACAATATGGGATTAGTTACAAAAATCTTTGGAACACATAGTCAGCGGGAAGTAAAGCGTGTACTTCCGATTGTAGATAAAATTGAAGCACTTGAACCAGAATTTGAAAAGTTGAGTGATGAAGAGTTACATCATAAAACAGCTGAGTTTAAGGAACGTTTAAAAAATGGCGAGACTTTAGATGATTTGTTGGTAGAAGCATTTGCGGTAGTAAGAGAAGCAGCAAAGAGAACTCTCGGCATGAGACATTATAGAGTGCAGTTAATCGGTGGTGTTATTCTACATCAAGGCCGCATTACTGAAATGAGAACTGGTGAAGGTAAGACCTTGGTTTCCACTTTACCAGCATATTTGAATGCTTTAGAAGGTAAGGGTGTTCATATCGTTACCGTTAATGACTATTTGGCAAAGCGTGATGCTGAGTGGATGGGAGAGGTTCATAGATTTTTAGGCCTAACTGTAGGCGTAGTACTAAACTCTATGAATAACGATGAGCGTAGGGAAGCATATAATTGTGATATTACCTATGCTACAAACAATGAATTGGGCTTTGATTACCTGAGAGATAACATGGTAATTTACAAAGAGCAATTAGTAATGAGAGATCTTCATTATGCGATTATCGATGAGGTGGACTCTGTTTTAATCGATGAGGCCCGTACACCGCTTATTATCTCCGGCCAAAGTGGTAAATCCACTAAGCTTTATGAGATGTGTGATATCTTGGCTGGTCAATTAGAGAGAGGTACCGAGAAGGAGCTTTCTAAGTTAGACCTCATGATGAAGGAAGAAGCCCAGGAGACTGGTGACTTTGTTGTAAATGAGAAGGATAAGAATGTTAACCTTACAGAACAAGGTGTTCATAAGGTTGAACGTTTCTTCCATCTTGAGAACCTTGCAGATGCAGAAAACTTAGAGATTCAGCACAATGTGATTCTTGCATTAAGAGCCCATAACCTTATGTTTAGAGATAAGGATTATGTAGTAAAGGATGACGAGGTTCTTATTGTTGATGAGTTTACAGGTCGTATTATGCCTGGACGTCGTTATAGTGATGGTTTACATCAAGCGATTGAAGCAAAAGAGAAGGTTAAGGTTAAGAGAGAAAGTAAGACGCTTGCTACCATCACCTTCCAGAACTTCTTTAATAAGTATACAAAGAAAGCTGGTATGACTGGTACTGCCTTAACAGAGGAGAAGGAGTTCCGTATCATTTATGGTATGGATGTAATCGAGGTGCCTACGAATCTTCCTGTGGTTCGTAAGGACCATCAGGATGCAGTATTTAAAACAAGAAAAGAAAAGATTAATGCAGTTGTCAATGACATAGTGGCTTCTCATAAGAAGGGGCAGCCAGTGTTAGTTGGTACCATTACAATAGAAGCTTCTGAGGAACTTAGTGAATTCCTTCGTAAAAAGGGAATCCCACATAAAGTCTTAAATGCTAAGTTTCATGAGCTTGAGGCTGAGATTATTGCACAAGCAGGGCAGATGGGTGCTGTTACCATAGCTACTAACATGGCAGGTCGTGGTACCGATATTAAGCTTGGTGAAGGTGTAAAAGAAGTAGGTGGTCTTAAGATTATTGGTACAGAGAGACATGAGTCTCGTCGTATTGATAATCAGTTAAGAGGACGTGCTGGTCGTCAAGGAGATCCTGGTGAATCCAAGTTCTACATTTCTCTAGAAGACGATTTAATGCGTCTGTTTGGTTCTGATCGACTTATGAGTCTTTTTACCTCTCTTGGAATTCAAGAAGGAGAAGAGATTCAGCATAGCATGTTAAGTAAGGCTATTCAAAAAGCCCAGATGAAGATAGAGAATAATAACTTTGGTATTCGTAAGAATTTGCTAGAGTATGACCAGGTTAATAATGAGCAAAGAGAGATTATTTACAAGGAGCGTCGCCGTGTACTTGACGGTGAGAATATGCGTGACACAATCTTTAAGATGATTACAGATAATGTAGAGCATGCAGTGAATAAAAGCTTGAATGATGATCAGAATCCAGATGATTGGGACATTCCTGAATTGAACGAGTTATTAATTCCTATCATTCCAATTACTCCTGTTAAGCTAGATAAGGATGAATTGAATATCATTAGCAAGCAGGAGTTAATGCAACAGTTAAAAGAGGAAGCTGTTAAGTTCTATGAGATGAAGGAAGCAGAGTTCCCAGAACCAGAACAGATTCGAGAGATTGAGCGTGTCATTCTCCTTAAGGTAATCGATAGCAAATGGATGGCTCATATCGATGATATGGACCAGTTGCGCCAAGGAATTGGTCTTCAAGCTTATGGGCAGAGAGACCCATTGGTAGAATATAAATTCAGTGGTTACGAGATGTTTGAAGAGATGACTCAAGCAATCACTGAGGACACAATTAAAGCGTTAACTCATATTAGAATAGAGCAGAAGGTAGAGCGTGAACAGGTAGCTAAAGTTACTGGAACCAATAAGGATGATAGTGTAAAGAAGGGGCCAGTTAGAAGAGTTACTAAGAAAATGCAACCAAATGAGCCTTGTTCTTGTGGAAGTGGAAAGAAGTACAAATTCTGCTGTGGACGTAACGCTTAAGGTAGTAGAAGACAACAGAGTTAGATAAGAGGTGATAGAAGTGGTTGAATTGGACCAATTTAAATATACATTGTCTACCTACGAAAAGCCGCTACTTGAAGTGGGGGATTCACTTTGACTTGGAGAATAAGAAACTTCGAGTAGAGGAATTAGAGAAGCTCATAGAAGCGCCTGATTTTTGGGAAGATGCAGAGAGATCTACGAAGGTAATGAAAGAGCTTTCTAGTCTGAAGGATGTCATAGCTACCTTTGACAAGCTACGTACAGCTTATGAAGATGTGCAAACCTTGCTAGAAATGGGCTATGAAGAAGAGGATGCATCCTTAATTCCAGAGATAAAGGAACAATTAAATGAGTTTATTGAGGAGTATGAAGCGCTTCGGATTAGTACGTTATTGTCCGATAAATATGATAAAGATGATGCCATACTGACTCTTCATGCTGGAGCAGGTGGAACAGAAAGCTGTGACTGGGCTAGTATGCTTTGTAGAATGTATCAACGATGGGCAGATAAAAAGGGATTTAAAGTAGAGATGATTGACTATCTAGATGGGGATGAAGCTGGATTAAAGTCCGTTACCTTAGAAATCAGAGGTAACAATGCGTATGGGTTACTAAAATCCGAGCATGGAGTTCATCGTCTTGTCCGAATCTCTCCCTTTAATGCCGCTGGAAAGAGACAGACATCCTTTGTATCTTGCGATGTTATGCCTGACATTGAGGAAGACCTTGATATTGAGATTAATGATGACGATATAAGAATAGATACCTATCGTTCTAGTGGAGCAGGTGGTCAACATATTAATAAGACATCCTCCGCTATCCGAATCACTCATTTTCCAACTGGTATTGTGGTACAATGCCAGAATGAACGTTCACAGCATATGAATAAAGATAAGGCGATGCAGATGTTGAAAGCTAAGCTTTATTTATTAAAGCAACAGGAGAACCAAGAATTAGAATCTGGTATCCGTGGTGAAGTCAAAGAAATTGGTTGGGGTAATCAGATTCGCTCCTATGTTATGCAACCATATACTATGGTTAAGGATCATAGGACAAATGAGGAGTCTGGTAATGTAACCAGTGTTTTAGATGGTGGGATTGATTCTTTTATTAATGCATATTTAAAATGGATAAATACTAATCAATCAAAAACGATGTAAGAGGAAACCAGCAATCCGTAGTACGGATTAATGAGGAGGTAGTTAGTATGGCAGAGAAAAGGATTGTATTATTTCGAATCAATAAACAGGTATATGGAATGGATATAGATAAGGTAAATGCCATTGAGCCAGTAACTGGCACTGTCCATGTTCCAAATGCTCCTGGGTATATTGAGGGTATTGTGAATCTACGTGGTTCAGTAGTTCCAGTATATAGTATTCACAATAAATTTAATATTGCCACAGAAGCGTCCGAATCTGAACCGAAATTAATTATCACACAAAGTGGTGATAGTGTTTTTGCTTTTTCTGTCGATGCTGTAGACGAGATATATGTTGTGGAAAGCAAAGATTTATCTACTCCTCCTAGAGTATTACAGGGTGACCATACCTCTTATATCAATGAGATTGCCAATATAAAGGGGAATCTTGTGCTGTGCTTGAATGTAGATAGAATGCTTTCAGATGCTGAAAGAGAGAGCATGAAAGATTTTGTTGAGGCAATGAAAGACGAATAAGAAATATATTAATTGTTACAATAATAGTGTATTTATGGGGCTTTCGCGCCAGATGGTGC
>JAEZQN010000021.1 GCA_023441145.1 Bacillota bacterium | reverse complement strand
TAGTCTTTTGACAAATTATCTACCTTGGGCAGATTTACCCCAAGAATGCTATAGTAAGAAAACTAAATAAAAAGATAATATCCCTGTGACTACTCTACTTATGTCCAGGGATATTTTACGCTTACTAAGATTTCATTAATTTCTAGCACTTCCTATATTATTTTTCTAATTAATGTATATGCTACTGCAAAACATATTTATACCTTATTTAGATATATTAAAAAAATTAGTTACTTTATAAAATGAATCAAAATATATTTAATATATTGAAAGTATTTTTTAACAAAGTTAATTTGTGATAAAATTAGTTATATATCGGCTCAAAATAGAATTTGTTACACCGGAAAGGAGAAGATAGGTTTGATTAAATGCGAATTATGTACTACTAAGAAGTGTAAGTTCAATTTTAATAGAAAATATAAACCAGATGATTTTATAGAGGGTAAAACTAATAGTAAAATATGGATAGTAGGATTAAATCCAAAAGCTGATTTTACTTATACGGATAAAAGAGACATAAGTGACCTTAATAACTTTTTTATGGGTAAAGATAAGGCTGATCAGAAAAAGACGTATTCATATTTTAAAGATTTTAAGAAGGTATCAGATTTACTGTATAAATACTTAGGAAAAGAAGAGGGAGTTGCTCATACAGATATAGTAAAATGTTTTTCTAATGAATTTCCACCTAAAGGATGTTCTAAAAAAGATATTGATTCAGTTATATCAAATTGCTCAACTTATTTTATAAAACAAATAGAAAAGTATAGCCCCAAAATGATTATATGTAATGGGTCATACGTATGTAGGGAAATTCAAAAAATCGTTTCACCTAAAGAATCAATTTCAATACGTAATGCCACTCATTATATAGGAATAATTAACACCTTAGATGGGGAGAAAGAGATAATTATTGTATTAAGTGGATTTATTGGTAGAATCGATGACTATGCAAAAAAGAGACTAGGCAAAGAAATCGAAGAATTAATTTGTAGTAACAATATTTTAAAATACTAGAGGGTTCAAAAAGGGGGCCTCCTATGGCGGAGATACGTTCTTTTAAACAGGTACTTGATAATAACTATTATGATGATATTTATAATGCTATTTCATCTTTTATTGATGATAATCCATCTAGGATTAAGAGCAATTCCTCAGTAGTAAAAAGAGTAGAAGAAGCTACATTAGATGATATTGATATTAAAAATATAAGTATTAATGATTCTAGTGAAAATGAAATTTTAGTGGATGTAGTTGTTGAAGCTGAAATAGAAATCTTTGAAACCATAAGAAGAAACAGGGAAAGTGATAGCACAAATCAATGGCTTAGAGTTTCGTGTTCGATTCAGCTAAATGATGGTATACAAAGCTTTCAGGTTAATAGGGTTACACTATATAGCTCTTATGATAACAATAAAAAAGCTATGCTATCAGATAGCTTGGTTCCGTATATAAGTAAGGACAACTTTGACAAAGTGGCTGAGGAGTTTTTACAAGAGGTATTTCCAGAGGCACTACTAGCACCTATGCCAATACCTACTTCAGAAGTAGCATCAAGGTTAGGCTTAACAATTAAAGAGGTTAGGCTTACAAAACATTTTACTTTATTTGGTCAGATTTATTTTTCTGATTGTGTGACAGAGTATTTCGATGAGGATTTAAAAGATTATATCCCTTTAGAAGTTAATAGAGGAACAATTCTAGTAGATCCACATATATACTTTTTAAGAAATGTTGGTTGTATGAACAACACTATTATTCATGAGTGTTTTCACTGGTACAAGCATAAAAAGTATCATGAATTAGAGAAGCTATATAACCCCAAAGCCAATCTTATTAGGTGTCGTGTTAATGAGAGTACCAAGAGGCAAAAGCAGTGGGAGCCGGAAGATTGGATGGAATGGCAAGCAAATGGTATAACACCTAGAATTTTAATGCCAGCATCAACTACTAAGCTAAAAATTGAGGAGCTCATACAAAAGAATAAGCAGATTCTTAAACCTAGTACTAGAATAGAGATGTGGAGCAATGTTTTGTTTGAACTGGCAGAGTTCTTCGGTGTATCTAAAGTTGCTACAAAAATTAGGATGATGGATTTAGGATATATGGAGGTAGAAGGGGTATACACTTATGTAGATGACCATTATGTCAATAATTATGGTTTTGCAAATGAGTCATTGAATAAAGATCAGACTTATTCCATTAGCTTAAGTGATGCCTTCTTCGAATATTTTAGCAATAAAGAGTTTACAAGGTATATCAATAGTGGAAACTTTGTATATGTTGATGGGCACTATGTTATTAATAATCCATCATATATTAGAGTAACAGAGGATGGGGTATTAGAACTAACTGAATATGCAAGAAATCATGTAGATGAATGTTGCTTGATTTTTAATCTAACAATTGATGATGCAGCGCAAACAGACATAGTTGTCTATAAAGATACAGTAATGTATAGAAAGGCAACCAAAGATTATAACCGAGTGCCACAGTTTCATGAAGAGAAACATAATATGGAACTCTTTAATCGTTCTGAAGAGTTAAAAAGGTTACATGCAGAATTTATTGCTGAAGGTGCAGAGATTGAAACCATAGGAGAATCATTTTCACAATTAGCATTTAGATACATAGAGGCAAAAGGATATAATAGAGTTGTATTTGCTCAAAAAACCCTTTTGTCTGAGAAAACCTATGATCGTCTCAAGAAAAATGAAGTTCACACCCCCTCATTAGATACTGTTATGGCCATATGTATAGGGTTAAAATTTACACCTGCTATGTGTGAGGAACTTTTAAAGAAAGCAGGATTTGTATTGGGCAATTCACCTCAACATGTTGCTTTTAAAAAATTAATATATTGTTTTAATGGGCATTCAATATATGAATGTAATGAGGTGTTAGAAGCGTTAGGTTTAGCACAAATTAAAGTAAGTGCATGTAATTAAAATTTTTTCGAAAGTTTTTGGACATGCCATGTCCATTTTCTAGTTAGCATTTGTATTATAATATTGAGGAATATATACAAAAATAGCCATTTTGCGAAAAGGTATTATACCTATATATGCTGGATGGTTATTTTTTTGTGCCATTTTTTGGACATGCCATGTCCATACGCATCCAAAAAAGTGCAGTAGTATAGAGACATGAGTTGGCCAACTTAAATAATCTCTGAAAGGATTTATATATATGAAAAAAGTTTTTATCTGTTCACCATACAAAGGTGACGTAGAAGGCAACATTCAAAAGGCTAAGCGTTATGCAAGAATAGCGACCCAGTGCAGCGTAGTACCAATAGCACCACACTTATACTTCCCAACATTTCTTGAAGAAGAAAATCTAAATGAAAGAATGCTTGGTATTTCACTAGGGCTTGAGTTAATGCACAGTTGTGATGAAGTATGGTTACTCGGCTTTATAATTAGTGATGGTATGAAGCTAGAGCTAGAAAAAGCTAAAGAGTTAAAATTACCCGTTCGTTTATATGATGAAGAAATGAATCGTGTTAATGTCGTAACACTCCCAGTAGATGATCGTGCAGATAGTGAATACAAGGTAATTGTTAAAGGACTTAAGTTATTAAAGTAGGAGGTAGCAGTCATGGAAAATAAAGAATTTATTTTAGCTATTGCTAAAGATTTAAAAAGCCTAGTAGATAATCTTCAAGGTTTAGTAGGTGCTACACAAGAAATAACTAGTGAACCTAATGAAACAACAGTAGAGAAGTTAGAAGTCGTTAATGAAGTAGCAACCAAAGTAACCATAGAAGATGTACGAGCTGTATTAGCAGTAAAAACAAGAGATGGTAAGACAGCACTAGTTAAGACACTTCTGTCCGAATTTGGGGCAGATAAGCTTTCAAGTGTTCCTCTAGATAAACTTGCAGAGCTTAAATCGAAAGCAGAGGTGCTTTAAATGAGTAAGCATGCAAGGTTTTCTCCCTCATCGGGGAAGCGGTATATAAATTGTACCCCTTCTCTACATTTGGAGGAGCAATTTAAAGAGGAACAATCTGATTATGCAGCAGAAGGTGGGGCTGGACATGCTTTAGCAGAGCATCTCATTAAGAAGCATCTTAAGATACGAAATAAACGTCCAGTATCAGATTACTACTCAGATGAATTATTAGAGGCAATAGATGAATATGTAGCATTTGTCATAGAGCAGATTGAACTTGCTAAGCAAAACGGTAGGTATCCTCTTTTTGAAGTAGAAAAGAAAGTAGACCTAAGTGACTTTGTACCTGAATGCTTTGGTACGGCAGATATGGTTATTGTGACAGAGGATATGGTGCAAATTATAGATCTCAAACTAGGAAAAGGTGTGCCTGTAAGTGCAGAGGAAAATGTACAATTGATGATTTATGGTTTGGGGGTTCTTGCTGTAGCCGAGATGATATTTGAGATTAAAACAGTAAGGCTGACTATTCATCAACCCAGATTAGAAGCTGTTAGCACTTGGGATATTTCAGCAGAAAAATTAAAACAATGGGCAGAAACTGTCCTTGTCCCAAACGCAACCATGGCACTCGCAGGTGAAGGCGAATTTAAAGTTGGAGAGTGGTGTCGCTTCTGTAAAGCTAGATTCCAATGTAGGGAAAGGGCACAGAGCTTTTTACAGTTAGCCAGGCAGGAATTTAAACAACCGCCATTGCTTACGGAAGATGAAATAGCAGAAATACTCATTCTTGCAGATCACCTAAAAAAATGGGTTGAAGAAGTATATACCTATGCTCAAAATGAAGCAGTTACCCATAACAGACAATGGCCTGGCTTTAAATTAGTGGAAGGCAGAGCTAACCGCAAATATACTGATGAAATAAAAGTAGTCGAAGTTGCTAAAGGTGCTGGATATGAAGATATCTTTAAGCAAAGTCTTATTGGCATTACCGAAATGGAAAAGCTGATGGGCAAGAAGCAATTTAATGAGCTCCTTGGTGATTTGGTGTATAAGCCCCCAGGTAAAGTAACCTTAGTATCATTATCAGATAAACGTGAACCAATTAATTTAGATACAGCGAACGATGACTTCGCTGAATAATATGGAGGAAAATATTATGAGTAAAGTAAACAATCAAGCACCAACCAAAGTGATCATCCCTTGTCGTTTTTCTTATTTAAACTGCTTTGAGCCACAATCAATTAATGGTTCAGAACCTAAGTATTCTGTATCAGCTATTATCGATAAAAATGATTCAGAAACCATTAAAAAGATTCAAGCAGCAATAGAAGTAGCAAAGAAAGAATCTGTGGCTAAGTGGGGTGGAAAGGTACCAGCTAATCTGAAAACACCTCTTAGAGATGGTGATATTGATAGACCAGATGATGAAGCCTATGCCAATTCATACTTTTTAAATGCCAATAGCAAACAAGCACCACAGGTAGTAGAT
>JAEZQN010000374.1 GCA_023441145.1 Bacillota bacterium | reverse complement strand
TTTCTATATTATACTATTTACATATTAGTAAATGGCTCAAATACAATGACAGACCAACCTTTTCCACTATAGGTACTATAACCAGCAGAATGAGCAAAACCCGTAGCACTTAAGATATTGCCCTTTTGATCCTCCTCTAATAAATAACCATATCTCTTTCCACGAACCAACTGCTTAGTTGCCTCACTATCAGACATATCTCTTACTAGAATTTCTTCACGATTTCTAGAAGCAATTACCTTACCATCCTTATTAACGACGAGTATTTCACCCTTATCACTAACCTTTGCACGGTCTATAATATCATAAATATAATTCCAGTTATATCTTGTAGATATGACGCCCAAGAATTCTCCCTCTGGACTATATACGGGACTACTATAGGCCATTGTATAACCCTCAATAGTCTCCGAATAATACATATCAGTAACTGCATCTTTCTTTGTTTCCTTTACCGAGCAATACCAGCTTCTCTTTGAAATATCCTCTCCAATATCTTCTCGTCTAACTGCTGCTGCTACTACTTTACCATTAATATCAGTAAGTAAAATATCGTGATAAACTACATTAATATCTACGATATTCTTTAATAGATTATTTGCTGCCTCCTGATTTTCTTCAGTAGGATTCGTAAGAAACTTTACAATAGATTCAAAGGTTGCCCACACTCTCATATCGCAATTACGTTCAAATAACTGACGGTCGATTTTATCCATAACATCATACGCTATATCAGCAGTTCTAAGCCCCACCACATCATGAATCTTTTTATTCATTTCTCCTATGGTAACTAAACTAGTGTGGTTGGCACCTTCACTCTGCTCTGCTAGGGACTGAATATGCTTTGAGATCACTTGAAATCCCTTTCCAGACTCACCAGCTCTTGCTGCCTCAATGGATGAGTTAAAGGAAAGCATTTTAGTCTGTTTTGTTATACCGTTTAAATTATCTACAATTCCGAGCATTTTGTTATAAGAGGCGATTAAGTCCTTTAATAAAACTGATAAATCCGATAATTCACCCAATCTCATTTTTTCCATATCATTATCTCCTACCTTCATATGTGCATTCATGTACGAACAAACATCCGTCAAATCATATATCGTATTTTATATAACAAAAATTAAGCACTTTTCTATTTTTACTTTAACGCATTACAACAGTGATAGAAGATCCTTAATATTTTTTACGCCTATCAGCTTAATCGGAACCTTTTCCATATTCACAATATTTACTTCTGGGAAAACACAGACCTGAAAGCCCATTTTCACGGCCTCCTGTACCCGCTGCTCTGCTTGGCTGACACCACGTACCTCACCAGTAAGACCAACTTCCCCAAAAATAATCATTCGTGGGTCAAGACTACGATTCTTATAACTGGACAAAATGGCCATTACAATAGAAAGATCTAATGCAGGTTCACGAATCATCATTCCTCCTGCTACATTAACATAAGCATCACAGCCTGATAACTGAATTCCAAGACGTTTTTCCACCACGGCAAGAAGTAGATTTACCCTATTATAATCCGTTCCTGCAGACGTTCTTCTTGGCATATTGTAGTAGGTCTGAGTAACCAAGGCTTGTATCTCAACAAGAATTGGTCTTGTCCCCTCTATGGAGCAAGTAACTACAGAACCACTAGCCCCTTCTGGCTTTCCATTTAACATATACTCCGATGGATTATTCACTTCTCTAAGTCCCTCAGAGCGCATTTCAAATACCCCCACTTCATTGGTGGAGCCGAATCGATTTTTTACCGCCCTAAGTAAGCGGTAGGAGGCTTGGTTATCTCCCTCAAAATAAAGAACCGTATCTACCATATGCTCTAATACTCTTGGACCTGCCACAGTTCCTTCCTTGGTTACATGTCCAACAATAAAAATGGATACCCCAAGTCCTTTTGCTAAACGCATAAGCACAGAGGTGGCTTCCCTAACCTGACTTACACTACCTGGAGCAGAGCCGACTTCCTCGCTAAACATCGTCTGTATAGAGTCAATAATAACAACCTCGGGGTTTTCTTTCTTTATGGTTTCCTCAATTAAGGTAAGATTAGTTTCACTAAGTAACAAAAGGTCACCCTGAAATTTGGTAAGTCGTGTCGCTCGCATCTTAATCTGTCTTAAAGATTCTTCTCCAGATATATAAAGTACCTTACGTTTTCCTTCCACTAGGTACTGACACATCTGAAGAAGTAAAGTCGATTTACCGATTCCGGGATCTCCTCCTACTAAGATAAGAGAGCCAATAACGACACCACCACCTAATACACGGTCTAGTTCTTTAATACCTGTCATTATTCGGTGGTTGTCCTCTCCACTAATGTCTTCTAACCTACTAGGTTTTATACTCCCTGAAAGTACCGCCTTAGCCTGAGATACTGATTTATTAGAGACAGCCTCCTCTACAAAGGAATCCCATGCCTTACACCCAGGACATTGTCCCATCCATTTGGAGGATTCAAAACCACACTCCTTACAAAAGAATACTATTTTTGATATCGCCATATTGCTTCCTTTCAATTTAAATCACATTAATTCTCACTGTCTTAATTTTAGAAAAAGCTGCCACACCTTTGGTGTGGCAGCCAATATCATACTCTCTGTTCTATAATCGTACAACTCGTACAGAGGTTGCCTCTTCTTCATTTAAGTCGACACTAAAAACTAATTTCCCACCTAAATTGGTCTTCATCTTTCCAATGTTAGTATCGTCAACAAAAACCTTGTATTCCTTTTCAGGTTCTAATTCTATCGTAATTTGAGAGGAGGTTGTTCCTTCCACCTTAAATGAGAGCTGCATTTCCTCTTGATCTAAATCAAATACAGATGTGCCTGGAACCGATTCATACACAATTAATCCATTTCTTTCAAGCTTTGTAATCTCCTTAAATGTCTTTACCTTGTAGATATCACCAGAAAACTCAAAATCTGATACCTTTGATTTTTTATCTAACTGGTAATTACCAAAGCTAATGGTACCATTGTCTTCCTTGCGTATTAACTCTTTTACTACTGCCATTATTAAATCCTCCTAATTTTATCCTTCCTCTATGGGTTACCAACGTCAAAAATTGTACTATAAAAACCATGAAGACATTGTTACAGTATTATTTGATATTAGGTTCGTTCCTTAGATACATTATAGTATAATTCGGTCACTATTACTAGTCACTTTATACTCTATGATTATGAAATTTGCATGAATTAATTAGATATAACTCTAAAACTATGCAGGTATAAAACGTATTTTCTTCTCTTCCACTACTACTTTAACTGAAGTGTTTGGCTTAATAATTCCCTCTAACACCTCTTCTGCTAGTGGATCCTCTAAATAGGTTTGCAAAGATCTTCTAAGAGGTCTTGCCCCATAGTTCATATCCTTATTTTGGTTAACGATAAACTCTATCATCTCCTCAGAGAAGTCGAGCTTAATTCCCATCTGAGCAGTTATTCGCTTGTCAATGTCCCTAAGCATAATTCCTACTATCTTCTTTAAGTCTTCTCTCTCCAACGCATGGAATACAATAATCTCATCAATACGATTTAGAAATTCTGGTTTAAAGAGACGCTTTACTTCCTCCATAACCCCTTCCTTCATTTTATCATAGTTTGCTTTCGAATCTGATGCAGAAGAAAATCCTAACATCTTAGGTGCTATAATTCTAGATGCACCAGCATTACTGGTCATGATAATAATCGTATTTTTAAAGCTTACCTTTCTTCCCTGTGCATCGGTAATGTGTCCATCGTCTAATACCTGAAGAAGAATGTTAAATACATCAGGGTGGGCTTTTTCTATCTCATCAAATAGAATCACAGAATATGGATTCTGTCTCACTTTTTCACTAAGCTGTCCACCTTCGTCATACCCTACATATCCTGGAGGAGAACCAATCATTTTGGAAACACTGTGCTTCTCCATATACTCCGACATATCCACTCGAATCATAGAATTCTCAGTACCAAACATCGCCTCACTAAGAGCCTTAGATAGCTCAGTTTTTCCTACACCTGTTGGCCCTAAAAATAGGAAAGATCCAATTGGACGTTTTGGATCCTTAAGGCCTACACGTCCTCTTCTAATTGCCTTCGCAACGGCTACTACAGCTTCCTGTTGACCAACTACTCTAGCATGTAACGTAGACTCAAGAGCCATAAGTCGTTTGGACTCCTCTTCTGCTAGCTTTTGAACTGGAATCTTAGTCCAGCTAGAGATAATATCCGCTACCTGAGGTTCTCCTACGATTAATTGATTCTCTTGGCGCTTCTGCTCATCCTGTAGCTTTAATCTATTTAATTCTTCTAGATTATCTTGTTGTTTTCGTTTGATCTCGCCAGCCTTTTCATAGGCCTCACTCTTAATGGCTTCTTCTTTTTCTGCTTCTAATTGCTGATTTAAAAGCTCTAACTCCTTAATTCTTGGTGAATCTATGAAAGTACTTAATCTAACCTTACTAGAAGCCTCGTCAATGACATCTATTGCTTTGTCTGGAAGGTAGCGGTCATTCACATATCTGCTAGATAGCTTTACTGCTGCTTGAATTGCCTCATCTGTAATACGCACCTTATGATGTGCCTCATAGGCATCTCTTAATCCATTTAATATAAGTACTGTCTCCTCTTCAGAAGGTTCCTCCACCACCACAGGTTGGAATCTTCGTTCAATAGCCGCATCCTTTTCAATATGTTTACGGTATTCCTCTCTTGTAGTAGCACCAATTAGCTGAATCTCTCCACGAGAAAGAGATGGTTTTAAGATATTGGAGGCATCTATGGCACCCTCTGCACCTCCAGCTCCAATGATTGTGTGAATTTCATCAATAAATAAGAGAATGTTTCCATCACTCATCACTTCACTTATTATTTTCTTGATTCGCTCTTCAAACTCTCCACGGTATTTAGAACCAGCTACAATGCCAGATAAATCTAGAGTAACTAACCTCTTCTCCTTAATGGTATCTGGTACATTACCATCAATAATTTTCTGAGCTAGACCCTCTACAACAGCAGTTTTACCAACCCCTGGCTCTCCAATAAGACATGGATTGTTCTTGGTTCTACGACTTAGAATCTGAACAACTCGTTGGATTTCTGCTTCTCTACCTATAACAGGATCTAACTTTCCTTCTCTTGCATATGCAGTTAAGTCTCTACTATATTGGTCAAGGGTTGTTGTATTACTTTTCCCCTTGCTTTTTGATTTGTTCGCTAGATACTCGGTTTTTGCCACATTAGGATCATGGCCAATAGCAGTAAGAATATCTACATAGATCTTTTGAACATTGACTCCTAGGGTATTTAATAAACGCACTGCAATACAATCAGATTCCTTGATGAGAGCAATTAAAATATGCTCTGTTCCCACCTTAGCACTTCCAAGTCTCTGAGCTTCTTTCTCACTTAATAAAATAATTCTTTTGGATCTTGGAGTGTAATTGTCTGTATCCACCATCTCAATATTGGTATTGGGAGCCATTAACTCCCTTACTAATTCTATAATCTTTTCTTCATCTACTCCATGCTCCTCCAGTACTCTAGAGGCTACACCCCTAGCTCCCAAAAGACCTATAAGTAAATGTTCTGTTCCTATATAGCTATGAGACAGACGATAAGCAGCATCTGTCGCTATATTTAAAGCTTCTTTCGCTTCTTCGGTAAATCGGTCCTGCATAATCGTTCCTCCTAATTATTTGTGTCTTATTTCATTATTTCTGGTAAATTGGCATTGAGATATTCCGCCCTCAGCTTATCTCTGACATTGCTGCCCACATATTTACCATTCTGGCATTGCAAGAAATATGGTTGAATAGCCATCATCATCTCGTAGATATGAAATTCACCACTAAATTTAATAATTCCTGTATCTGCACCAAATTTAATCTGTGCCAGTAAAGTCATAGCATCTTTACTGTTAATCTGTCTAGTATATTTAAGTACGCCGTAAGAACGGTATACTTGATCTTCTATCTCATCATAGTTATTGGCTAGCAGAAATTCCCTACGCTTGCGCTCCTGCTTAATTACTTGGACTACAATACTATTTAGGTTATTAATGATTTCTTGTTCCGTACTACCCATGGTTTTTTGGTTACTAATCTGATAGATATTACCTAATCCATTGGTTCCTTCTCCATAAATACCACGAAGAGTAATCCCATATTTGGCTACCTCATCGGAAAGGCGATTAATCTTGTTAGCTCCACCAAGGGCTGGCAAAAACACCATGTAGGAAGCCCGAAGCCCCGTGCCAACATTGGTTGGACAAGACGTTAAATATCCATATTTTTCATCAAAAGCAAAACCTAACTTTTCATCTGCATAATCATCCAGTTCATTCGCCATTAGAAAGGCCTTCTCAATATTCATTCCACCAGCTAAAGCTTGAATTCTAACATGATCCTCTTCATTTATCATAATGGTGGTAGATTCATTTTCAGACATAACCAAACCTGTGGCCTGTTTTTTATTGGTCATGGTTGGACTTAATATATGCCTTTCAACCATAGCAAGTCGTTCTATCTCTGAAAGATTTCCTGGATTACATATATAGTACTGACCTGCTTCTGTCTTGTAGTCTTCAAAAACCTTCTCTACCTCTTCTACAAGTCCAACTGCAGTCGCATCATCTAGCTTCTTGGCAAAATGATATTTGGCAACATTTCGAGCCAACCTAACCCTACTCGATATGACAACATCGTCATTAATCCCTTTCTCCTCATACCATTTAAGCATTAGTGGATTCCTCCTTTTCCCTCAGAGTTCGAATCGCATCCCTAAGCTTGGCAGCCTGTTCAAATTCCTCCTTTTCAACTGCATCCTGTAGCTGAATAGAAAGTCTCTCTACTTCAGACAAATCACTTAGAATCTTATCTGTTTTACTAACAAACCCCTTTGGTCTTTTGCCAACGTGACTAGAAGCACCGTGAATCTGACGAAGACTTTTCTCTAATTGTTTTCCAAAGCTGGCATAACATCCAGCACATCCAAATCTTCCCCCTTGTAAAAAAGCGTCATAGGTCATACCGCACTGGCTACATTGTATCACGGCTGCTTTCGATTCCTCCTTTACCGGTGGATTACTATAATAATTCCCGAGAATACTGGATAGCAAATCTCCTAAAGATATTTCCTTATTATTGCCTGTATTATATTTAAAGTTAAAATTAGTGGACTCTGCTGCACATTCTTCACAGTAATGCAACTCTGTCTTCTCGCCACCTACAATCTCAGTGTAATAAATGGTAGCTTCTCTCTTTTTACATTTATCACAAAACATAATTCGCGCCTCCCCTTCTAGCATACTACTGGCATCCATAGCTTCTGTATATCTCATCAATCATGTCATGTACTTCCTCACTACTAATACCTTTACATACTGCCTTGGCTATTAAAACCTTAAGATTCTCCATAAGCTCCACAGAAGCATTGTACTTGTCAATATCTATAGCTATGACTGCACCCTTCCGACGATCTAATTTAAGGTAACCCTCTTGACGTAGTATACTATATGCCTTATTCACTGTGTGCATATTAATTCCAATATTGTCTGCTAATTCCCTTACCGAAGGAAGATTCTCTCCCTCTTGTAACTCTGAATTAGCAATTCCCATAATAATTTGATTATATAGTTGCATATATAAAGCTTCATCACTATTAAAATCAATACGCATAATCATAAAATCCGCCTCCATACTTTTGACGAAAATCTTTTAATATCATCAAAATAACTTATTATATATGTTATACACTTAGTATAACATATATTGTAATGTGTTACAAGCTATATTGTTCCACATGTTATGTCGGCTTAATTCTATTATATTAAAAACAACAGGAAAATATAGTATCTAGTTTGTACTATTTCCTGCTGTTTTTTGATTACTCTAACTCATCATTATAACCTTTTTGTCGCATGTATAATCTGATTAAGAGAATTAAGAACAAGATAACAAAACCAGCCTCTATCCCAATCACAAGTCCAAATGTATCTATTCGCTCTTGGTACTCTTCTATTTCCTTTAGAGTAGCCGAATCCTTCACTTCCTTATCTATCTGCATTAACTCGTAACGAAATCTTTGCAGAGTTCCCTCCTGCCTATCAAACTGGTACCAGTAAGGGTCCTTCCCCTCTTGTTTCGCGTATAATAACACAAAGTCAGCATAGGAATCACCATCCAAAGCATACGCAGTAACTACAGTTCCTAATACTTCTAACTCAACCCTCTCATACCCCTTAGGAACATTGCTATTATCATATGGCTCCAAAAGCAAATAGGTAGTGTTCCCGACAAAATAAGTCAAACCATTGTCTTTCATTATCTCATAGCTATTACCTGGGTTAATTTCTGACAATATCGGAATAGGTGTATTTGATGGCTCTATTGGTTCTATAGAGGCTGTAGGTAGAACTTCATCTTCCTCCTCTAACTCCCCACGATTTACATAAATGATGTACTCATTTCCTTTTCCAGATTCGCTTGTTACTATAACTGTAACCTTATTGGCTCCCACGTTAAGCTTCTCATTTCCTGCAATTGCAACAGAAGCACTGCTATCCTCTGGTTCTGCAGACACGGTTATATAACTCTTATCGTAAGGGATATGTAACTCATAAACTAGTTTATCAGGGTCAAACTTAGTGGTAAACTCTCCTTCCTTTACAGAAAGATTAGAAAGCTTATTATTATCGGATTTCTTATCCTTATCGTATATGGTGAGGTTGAAATCCTTTTTAGAAATAGAAAACGCTGCTCCATTAGAAGATTCATATATTTGGGGGGCACCTTCCACAGAAACAGTAGTCTTCCCCTTTTTTAAGGTTTTAAACTGTATTATATACTTTCTTTCCTTAATCCCCTTACTACCAAGGTCTGGATCATTGATAGTCAAACCAGAATCAAACTTCTCATATAGAGGATTATCACTGATTAACTCTAGATATTCCCTATCATAGTTAATGGTCATATTAAGTGAGGCCATGTTGGCATCTGATGAAATTAAGACTGCTAGAGTACAATTACTCCCTTCTATGGCTTGCTCAGAGACCATAGAGATAGAGATAGAAGCACTATTAGCCGCTACAGGTAAGACTGGCATGCAATATAGGATAAGCATTATGTATACGATAATACTGGTTATTCTTTTTCTTATTTTCATTGGTTAACTCCCATCTGTACCATATAGTATATAAAGATTTTAGCTATTTTTAAAGTTATTTGCAAGAAAAAGAGTAACGTGGTTGTAAAGTAGGAAGACCACCCTCCTATTCATTACTATCCACGTTACTCTTCTATGATTTATAAAGTTTAGCTATTTCTTGTTACTGTAATGACATAATTCAGCTGTTTTCCATTGGCAGCCTGAACGGTAATGGTGATATTCGTAACACCTATATTAAGTGCAATATTCCCTGCACCTGTCAGCTGCCTTGTAGCGCCTGTAGCCACATCTACCGCCACAATACTAACCACTTTTGCATCTTTTCCTGCTACAGTTGGTGTAATTGTAATAATATCCTTATCTATTGTGTACTTTGAATTATAACTTCTAAATGTAAAGTTCTTGGTTGCAGAAGAAACATAAACAGTGGCTCCATTACTAATTACACAATCCTTTAAATAATAATTAAAATTAAGCTTATCAGCTGCACTTACTTGATCTGGATGGATACTAGCAGTGGCAGGCATATTATTAAAGACAGGGATGGAAAATACCATTGGGGTATCCAACAATCCAAGACTCTTATATCCGCTGTAGGTCTTTGCCGCCTCTGAATATGGAGCTTGCACATTGGTCATATACTGATGACTATGTGTTTGATATTTGGAAACATTAAACTTCTGAAGATATAGGGAATCCTGTCCTTTCTCGATATAGGAGTCACCAATAAACTTAGCACCACCCATAATGGCTTTATAAGGATTATCCCAAGGAATAAACATCTTAGCATTTAATGTAGCATTAGTCCCACCATTCTTGGCATACTTTAATCCATTTGCTACAGGATCACTAGAGGCCGTTGCACCAATGTTAAAGAAATTGTATAACCCTTCGTACCCTTTTTTTGTACCAGTGCAAGAGGAACTAAACACATACTTCCCATTACTATAAACGATAACTTCCTGCTTAATTCTAGCAGTTAAATGTACTGGACTAACACTAGCATAATTAGCAGCATCCATAATAGCATCCACATATGTCATGGTTTTTTGTTTACCACCTGTGGTATAGGTAAAGCTGCCAGCTAATGGAGTTCCTGCAACCATACTTTGTATGATTGCCTTAGTATGATTGGTTTTATCGAAACTTAAATTTTCAAACATGAAAATACGTGACTCATCTAAGAAGTTACGAGGATCCATGTAATAGGAAACTGCTGTAGTAGAAGCAGTAACCCAGTTACTTCCATCACACACAACCGGCTTATCATTTAATACATCATAAGCTGATGTACTATCACTACCTGTTACTAGATTAGATATCCAGTTGTAAGCCGTGCTTTGAACCGTATTCTTTCCTTTGGAACTTGTTTGCTTCGATATAGCAGTATTCCAATCAATATTAGTTTTGTATGCCTTAAAGGTCCAAGCTGGATGCACCTTATGAAGTTCATATAAGGAATCAATATAGCTTGCAGGAAATCCTTCTGCCGTTAACTTATTTGTAAACTCTCCCTTAGATAATACCTTAGCTGCCGGAAGAGATGGTGTCGTTGAAGGTGCAGGTGTTGGCGTTGGTGTTGGCGTTGGTGTAGTTGTTGTACTACTACTAACTGTCTTAAAATTAACGTCGTATGCCTTAATATAGCCTTTATAAGTTTTATTCTTATATTGGAAAGCAATATAGTAATAACGAACTCCCTTAACATAGGTTTCTTTACCAATTGTAATATTGGTGTTTTTAGCTAATTGTACTGATGTTTTACCTACTGTTAGCTTTGTGGTTGAATTTTTATAGATTTGTGCCTTAGTTGGGCGAACTAATGCAGTCATACTAGATTTCAATGTCAACTGTACGTAATCACTTAAAATCCATCCATAGCAGGTTTTTCCACTATATGTGAAGGAAACATAATACCATTTTTGTCCACTTTTAATAGTTTCATTACGAATCACAATAGATTGAGATTTTTTCAAAGTAACCTTTACTTTATTATAAGTCAATTGAGATGCTGATGAACTTGCTGAGGTACGAACCTTAAGGGCGGTTCTTGTCTTTGCTGCCACCTTATACTTTAAGGCTATTGTTGTATTGGTAGAGGAACTTGAACCAGAAGAATTTACCGTTACATACTGCTTAGATACATACCCTTTTAACGTCTTTTTATTATAGGTAAATCCAATATAGTACCAACCACTTTTTTCACTATAAATTGTAATCTTTGTTCCTTTTTTTAGTGAAATCTTCGTACTTCCACTGGTCAACTGCGCATAAGCTGTTCCAGCTCCCTTTCGCACTTTTAAGCTAGAGGTATTGATGGTTCCCGTTTTGGTTTTACTGGAATTTGTAGTAGAATTTGAAATTGATTTAATTGATCCTATATATTTTTTACTAACATAACCCTTTAACGTTTTCTTGTTATATGTAAATGATACATAATACCATCCACTCTTCTCACTTAGGATCGTTACTGTTGTATTTTTCTTTAACTGAACCTGTTTTCCGTTTGTGGTTAAAACCTTATATTTCGTCCCAGCACCGGTCCGGACATTTAATGTGCTTGCAGTTACTTTTCCCGTTTTAGATGCAATGGCATCAGAATTATTCAAGAATATAAATAATAATAAGCTCAAACTAAGAACTGCAGCAATATATGCTGTTACTTTCTTTTTATTCACCTTAGCAGCTCCTTCCCGACTCACATTGGCACACTTCAATATCTATATCGACATTTGCTTCACATTTCTATAATATTTCAAAAGAATCAACGTTAAAATACGTTATTTTTTAAAACATATAACTACTCATGTAGAATATCAAAGTACTATGGCAATTTTATGTCAAAAAAAGAAGCTTCCAGAAAATATCAACATATTTTCCGGAAGCTTTATACCATCTCTACGCTTCGTCTATGGCTTTTCCAATGTCATTTCTCATATATTTATTCTCAAACTTAACCCACTTTGTTGCTTCATAGGCGTTGGTTCTAGCAGCTTTAAGAGTCTCTCCCTTAGCAGTGATTCCTAAAACACGCCCTCCACTAGTGACAATCCCCTTCTCCGTCCGACTAGTTCCGGCATGGAAAACATAATAATCATCCTTCCCTTTAAAGCTATCCAGTCCATGAATCTCAAAGCCTTTCTCATAGTTCTCTGGATATCCGTCAGAGGCTAGTATCACACACACCGCAGCATTATCTTCAAACTCAAGGTCTATGTTGGCAAGCTTTCCTTCCATGCAGGCTTCCATAACATCAATAATATCATTCTTCATACGAGGAAGCACTACCTGGGCTTCGGGATCGCCAAAGCGAGCATTGTATTCTAATACCTTTGGCCCATCTTCTGTCAACATAAGGCCTACAAAAAGAATTCCTACAAAGTCTCTGCCTTCCGCCTTCATTGCATCCATAGTAACTTGATAAATATACTTTTTACAGAACTCGTCTACTTCTGTAGTATAAAATGGACTTGGCGAAAAGGTTCCCATGCCACCAGTATTTAACCCGTTATCCCCATCCTTGGCACGCTTATGATCCTGAGCGCTAGTCATTGGTTTAATATGGGTACCATCGCAATAGCATAATACAGATACCTCTCGTCCTGTCATAAATTCTTCAACTACAATTCTATCTCCTGCTGCACCAAATTGCTTGTCTAACATCAGGCTTTTGACACCCTCTTTGGCTTCAGAAAGATTATTACAAATCAAAACACCTTTTCCTAGTGCAAGGCCATCGGCCTTAAGAACCACAGGAAACTTACCTTCTTCAATATATTTAATCGCTTCCTTTGGATCAGTAAAAATCTCATAAGAAGCGCTTGGAATGTCATACTTTTTCATTAAGTCTTTGGAAAATGCCTTACTTCCTTCAATGATGGCTGCGTTCTTGCTTGGCCCGAACACCTTAAGACCTGCAGCTAAAAAAGAATCCACTATCCCAGCCACTAACGGATCGTCTGGTCCAACAATAGTGAAATCGATCTCCTTCTCCTTCGCAAAGGCAACCAAACGATCAAATTCAAGAACACCTATTGGAACACATTCTGCAAGCTCTTCTATCCCTGTATTACCAGGTGCACAGTATATCTTATCCACGCGTTTACTTTTTGACACACTAGTTACAATGGCATGTTCTCTTCCGCCACCACCAATTACAAGTACTTTCATCTTATCCCTCCAACTGACTAATCCAGAATCTTTACCATTCCATTGGTAATTACAAGCTTATTATTTGCAAATAGATGAATTGCTTCAGGCAGTATCTTCCACTCCGCCTGTTCCATTACTCTTTTCTGTAAGACTTCAGGAGTATCCCCTTCCTGCACCTCCACTGCCTGCTGCAAGATAATTGGACCAGTATCACAACCCTCATCTACAAAGTGTACCGTAGCCCCTGTTACCTTTACACCTCTTTCTAGTGCTTTCTCATGGACTTTAAGCCCATAGAAAGAAGGACCACAAAAGGATGGAATTAACGATGGATGCACATTGATAATTCTACCTGTATATTCTTTTACAATGGCTTCTGGTAAAATCACAAGATACCCAGCTAAGATAACAAAATCAATGCTATTCTCCTTTAAAGCTGCTATCATTGCTTCATTGAATTCTTCTCTTGTCACATAGTCTTTAGGGGATATACAAAGTCCCTTAATGCCATGAGTTTTAGCTCTAATAAGAGCATAGGCATCCTTTTTATTGCTAATCACAAGAGCAAGTTCAGTATTGGTGACTTTTCCACTTTCCACCTGGTCAATAATTGCCTGAAGGTTGGTACCTCCACCTGAAACAAATATCGCTGCTCTTAGCATACTGTAACTCCTTTATCTCCTGCCTTAATTTCGCCGATTACATATGGGGTCTCCCCCGCAAGCTTAATCAGATTAATGGTCTTATCCACCTGATCCTTCTCTACGACTACAATCATTCCAATACCCATATTATAGGTATTGTACATCATTTCTTCTTTGATATTTCCATCTACTCGAAGCATCTGAAAGATTGGAGGAACTGGATAACTGTTTTTATTGACTACAGCATGGGTACCTTCCTTTAACATTCTTGGAATATTCTCATAGAAGCCTCCACCAGTAATATGGCTACAAGCTTTTACCACTACTCCACCGTCCTTTAAAGATCTAAGAGCCTTAACATAAATCTTTGTTGGCGTTAATAGGGTCTCTCCTAAAGTAGCCCCCAAAGATTCATAGTAGCTATTTAATGCGTCATATTCCATGTTAAATACCTTACGAACAAGGGAGTAACCATTACTATGTATACCAGAGGATGCAATTCCTATTAATACATCTCCTTCTTTTAAAGACTCCCCGCTAATCAAATCCTTCTCATCTACGATACCTACCGAAAATCCAGCTAAATCATACTCATCCACTGGATAGAATCCTGGCATCTCTGCAGTTTCTCCACCAATTAGGGCTGCTCCCGCTTGCTTACAACCTTCTGCCACACCACTTACAATGGTTGCAATCTTTTCTGGCTCATTTTTTCCACAAGCAATGTAGTCCAAGAAGAATAATGGTTCTCCACCAGCACAGGCAATATCATTGACACACAAAGCAACACAATCAATGCCGATGGTATCATGCTTATCCATTATAAAAGCCAGCTTTAACTTGGTTCCTACACCATCAGTTCCTGAAACTAAGGTTGGTTTTTCCATATGTTTAAAAGAAGATAAGGAAAATGCTCCTGAAAAACCTCCCAATCCTCCTAGAACCTCACTTCTCATGGTACCCTGAACGTGCTTTTTCATGAGCTCCACTGCTTTATAACCTGCCTCAATGTCAACGCCTGCTTTTTTATAATCCATGCTTGTTTCCTCCCATTTTACAGTATTAATTACACTGACTAACTAATATCTTATTTCATTTGTTTGATATATTCTTCATATCCAAGTTGCTCTAGCTTATCTGCCTTCTTAACAACTGCTTCCTTCAAATTTACAGAATACTCCTTAAGTCTTTCTAGCAAATCTTTATCACTAGTTGCTAGAATCTTAGCTGCCAAGATACCTGCATTCTGTGCTCCGTTAATAGCTACTGTTGCAACAGGAATTCCTGCAGGCATTTGTACAATAGAGTAAAGGGAATCTACACCACCAAGAGATTTTGTATAAATAGGAACACCAATCACTGGAAGTGGAAAAATCGCAGCACACATACCAGGAAGATGAGCTGCTCCGCCTGCACCTGCTATTAATACTTGAATTCCTCTCTCCTGGGCAGTCTTTGCATATTCTATAAAGATATCTGGCATTCTGTGGGCTGAGATAATAGTCATCTCATATTCAACCTGTAATTCTTCAAGTACCTTACAAGCCTTACTCATAATTTCTAAATCAGAATCACTACCCATTAATATACCTACTTTAGCCATGTACATTCTCCTTATTCTCTTTTAATTTATTAGTTATCTTAATCTACATATACTAATTTATTATTTGGGATAATAAATGTCAAGGAAATACTGACACTTTAAAAGGTTTACTTATACCAATTACTAACTTATTTTATAACTTATTATAATAGATTACTGTAGAGGAATATTAAGTTCCTCGGTGCCAGGAAGGACAAATCTACCCTCCTTAATGATTGGAATTCTAGCATCAGAAGAAGTCACCACTGTTGTCTCTTTAAGCTCATCATAAGGAATGGTAATATCCGTATGACAGTTAAAATAAGCCTTTGATAGTTCAGTCTTTCTAAGAATAGAACATTCATTATCCCGTGCAACAATCTCTTTTCCATCTGGGTTAAACACAGGAGTATCCTCGCTATATTTGTAACAGGTATCCCCTACTGCAAAATGTGGGCCTGTTTTTTCTGCAATTAGAATAGGAAGTAAGTTGGCAATACCAAACTCTTTTCCCATGCGATACGCAGTTGTATTGGTACCAATAGCAAACTCACCCATTGGTAAGGTTTCATGATTATACAGTAGGTTTTCCTTCACAAAACTCTTATTCTTCTCATCCTCTAAAAAGTTCTTGCAGTTGTAATCAACTATTTTTCCGTCCTTAAATTCTAAGGTGAGGTCTTTATATTTTAATTCGTTCATATATACTTCAGTCACATGAAAATGTCCCTCTGTACCACTAAGCTTTGGAGAGGTAAATACCTCGCCTAAAGGAATATTTACATCTGCTAAACAGTTTTCAAAATTAGTCTGCTTTTGTGGATCCATAAGCGGTGGAAGTTGAATCTTTAAATCAGTCGTATTTCTTCCTCTACCTAGGATATGAACATACTGTCCCATATCTAGATGGTCAATGATGATCTGCTGTATCCTTTTGTATTTTTCCTGATCAAGGTTATTAAGCTTGATAGTCTCAGAAAAAATCTCTTTAAAGTTAGCTCCTATAGAAGGGATTGGATAAGAAATAATCGTAAAGCTATACTCACTACTTGGCATATACTGATTCTGCAATACTCCATTCTCCTGTTGAAACTCCACGTTTAAATTACGCTGTTTCTCCGTTAATTTGACACAAGCCTCCTTATTCTCTGGAAAGAAAGGTGTCTCCCCAAAGATCTCTACCACGGCAGGACCCGCAAACTGCTTCATATAGGTTTCCATTTTCTCATAAGCCTGCTTACAGCTTTCAAGTTTTTTGCACATAAGAGCGCGATTAAGGTATAGACCTTCATCAAATCTATGGTCATAGTCATATTGTCGGTTTGGACTAGTCGAACTATATCCAATTTTTAAATGCTGTCTCTTATTGATGCTACGAACAGCATAGCGGTAAATTACTGGCTTTAATCCCATTTCCTGAAACTTAAGAATTGCCGCCTTTACCATTCGTTCAAACCCTATATTGTAACGGATATTCACGATACTCTTTTTGGATAGATTGATATTATTGATTTCAAATCCTCTTCTGAATCCCTCTGTGTAGGTTCTCGCCATATCCTCAATAACTTCCTCTGGTAAGTCTGCTAAGAACTCTACAATTTTTATTTCATCTTCAGAAATATACTCACCAAAATAGTAGAGATAGTCGGTTTTTGTCAAATCTGCCTGCATCACAATATCAGTTGCAAAAGACATAGCAGGGTCAAACATCTCCCTTGTCCTACTTTCCATGAGATAGTCGTTATAGTCTCCCATAAAGTAGCGAATGGCTAAAAGAGCATTTTTTAGAGAATCCTGATCATATTCCGTATAATAATTATAGATTTCTAAAAATAACTCCTCCATAATCAAAATATCGTATTTTCTGCCCTCTATAGCATAGGCAATAAGCCCACGAATCTCGGTATATAAAAAGCTTAAGAGTCTTCCCTCTTCCTCTCCAAAGCTCTCTACCGCAAAAGATGGGTTTGCATAAGAATTCCTATAGTGTTCAGGTAAAATATCCTGATAAAGAGCATAGTTTTCTGAAGCTAACTCTTCCTTCGTTTTTGTTCGAAAGGTTCCATTATTAGACTCTATTGTAAGTCTCTCTATATGCTCAAGAAAAAATCCTACCTTGGTAAAATAGTTTAGATATTTATCTGGTACAAGCTTTTCCTCTTTTATTTGACTAATTCTTAAATTACTAAGCTCATATCGCTCTTCTAATAACTCATTCCATTCTACTAATACACATTTATTCATATTGAGTTTTCCTTCCAAACTAATTTTTGCTAATATTGCCTTTTTCTATATTTTGTTCCAAAATGGGTTTACAATACTCCCAGAGGGCTTCTGAACCCTTTGGAGTTCTCTCGTTTCTCTTTAAGATTTGCGAAATATTGATTCCATGAGATTTCCATGTATCGCCACCACTTGCATCATTTAAAAGAAGGGGTTGGATTTTATCTAGTGCATTGGCAAATCTAGCCTCTGGTGTTGCCCCTTCTTCAAATTCATCCCATAACGCCCTAACATAGCTTGCCTGATCCTCCGGTAAAAGGTTAAAGATTCTCTCTGCTGCTTTTACCTCACGTTCTCGTTTGGATTGATTGCCTAAGGAATCGTAGGCGTAGGTATCTCCCGCATCAATCTCTATCACATCATGGATTAATACCATTTCCATTGTATGAAGTACATCAATCTCCTCATTGGCATATTCCTTTAACAAAAAACACATCATTGCCAAATGAAAACTGTGCTCTGCATCATTTTCTGGACGAGAGCCATCAGACAAATAGGTTTGCCTGGTTATTTTTTTAATTTTATCTACTTCCATAATAAAGTTAATCTGCTGTTCTAAACGATTCATAGTAGCCTGATATTCTATACCTAGAATATCTACCTCCTTACATATTGATATAAAAAGTTATACTAACCTTTTCTCTAATATCGTAGTCTCTTACTATTTAATATACCACAAAGTAAGAATCATTAAAAGAGCCCCTCCAGTGCGCAAGCTCTAGGGGACTCTTTATATTAGCTAAAGTA
>JAEZQN010000269.1 GCA_023441145.1 Bacillota bacterium | reverse complement strand
TTGCAAGGTATGAACGCCTATGTTGTCATAATCTGCTGTCAAATAGGAAGATAAGTAGGTGCTTCTCCTTGATAAACTTAGATTACTTTGCACCTTCCTATAGTAACTGGCTAACTCCTTCTCTAGCTGTAAAGCGCTTGTTGAAGTCTTTATAGTCTCACATACCGTCTGCTTTAGGGTATATCCCTTAGTTGCAAGCTGTCCATCTATAGAGTTTCCACTAATTTCTTCAAAATATTCCTGAAAGGTAACTTCTGACATCAAGGTGTAAAAACTAATAGGGATTCCAAGGCTCTCTTCAAGTAGCAAGGTTCCATATTGGTAAGCAGTTACCTGACCAAAATACTGAGGAACATCCTTCCATGCAAGTATTTGTGGGACATTAGGATTTTCCTTACTTAAGGTACTATATAATTCCTTACTCATACCGTATAAGCTATCTGTTGGTAGTGTTACAAAATCTATCTTTCCATTATGAGAATTAAAGATCTCTATTACAAGATGTTTGATTCTACCATCATCCCCATCTAATGCAAAAATCGCATTGACAGCAATCGCATCCGTGGTAGCTTTTACAATTGCTTTTGAATCATCTGCTGTGGCAGAAGCATATTGACCCATACTTTTATAATAATATAGGGTTAGTTTATAGGTTCCTACCCCTACCGTAATAAACATAAATAACCAAAAGACTGTTTTAAATAAGGTCCTTGTTGTTCTTCTAACAATTTTAAGTCCGCTCATAACATAAACCTCCAACGAAGAGTATAGCAGAATCCAAAGAGGATGACAAGCAATCTGTACCTCTCATAAGCATTGGAATCCGCAGAAGAAATTGATATATGGTATTTTTTAGGGTATAATAAGAGATACGAAAGGAATTAATACTATGAAAACTAAAACCGTTTTGATTACAGGTGCCTCTAGAGGCATTGGCAAAGCAATTGCTTATTCTTTTATGAAGCCAAAATATAGTCTAGTTATCACATGTAAACATAATATAGATGCTTTGAATAAGATAAAAGAGGAGGCCGACTCAGCTGGTGTCCGTTGCCTTGCTATTAAGTGTGATGTAGCAGACTATAATAGCCTAGTAATGCTTTTTGATAAGATTAGAGCATGGGGAAATGGTGTAGATATCTTAATCAACAATGCAGGGATATCCTATGTGGATTTAGTAACTGACACTACCAACGAGCAGTGGCAACAGCTTTTATCAACTAATTTATCGGCTCCTTTCTACTGTTCTAGGCTTGCGCTTCCTCATATGATTCATGAGAAAGCCGGCAAGATTATCAATATCTCTTCTGTTTGGGGTGTCTGTGGCGCTTCTATGGAGGTAGCCTACTCTACTACCAAGGGTGGACTAAATGCAATGACAAAGGCTCTTGCAAAGGAAGTGGCCCCAAGCAATATTCAGGTAAATGCCATCGCCTGCGGAGCCATTGATACAGATATGAATCAGTTTCTAAGTGACGATGACCGCCAATCTCTTATGGAGGAAATCCCAACAGGACGTCTCGGAAAGCCGGAGGAGGTAGCCGCCCTAGTATATCAATTATGTACAGGAAATGAGTATCTCACCGGACAGATCATAAAACTAGACGGTGGTTGGATATAACAACAAAGAGTTTTGCTTGCAAAGCAATTCCTATACAGAAAAAAGGATGTAACCTAAGGAGCTTTTGTACCGACGCCCATAGGTTACATCCTTTCTTATTCTACTTCATTATAATTCTGCTTTCACTGCTAGTTGATAGATAGTTTCACAAGCTTTCCTATCCAACGCCACAAATCCACCAGTCTTGCCATCTCCTATTCCAAAGGTATCTAAGAATTTAGGTATATCCTCTTCTTTTGCACCTATTTGTTCAAAGTTGATCGGCATTCCTATACTTGATAAGAATTGACGGAAGCGTTTAATTCCTTCTTTTGCCGTACGTTCTGGACAAGTATAGTCCATATCACAGCCCCAAACTCTAACGGCAACCTGGGCAAATCTCATAATATCATGATCCATTACGTACTCCATCCAAGCAGGCATGATTACTGCAAGTCCTGCTCCGTGAGCACAGTCATACAATGCAGAAAGCTCATGCTCTAAACCATGACTATTCCAATCCTGTTCACGGCCTACTCCTACAATATTGTTATGGGCCACCATACCAGCCCACATTATATTGGCTCTTGCCTGGTAGTCATCTGGATTCTCAATTGCCTTTGGCACTTCATTTATCATAGTTAAAAGAATGGCCTCACAAAGTCGATCGGTAACCTCTACGTCCTTTGTATTGGTAAAATAGCGTTCAAATACATGAGCCATAATATCTGTAGCACCACATGCCGTTTGATAAGCAGGAAGTGTCTGTGTAAGGGCAGGATTCATAATAGAGAACTTAGGTCGTAAACATTCTCCACCAGCTCCTCTCTTAAACATACCTTCTTCCTTGGTAATTACGGTATTCTCAGAGCCTTCACTACCAGCTGCCGCTATGGTTAATACCGTTCCTACTGGAAGAGCCACCTCTGGATCCCTTGTCCCATCATAGAAATCCCAAAAGTCTCCATCGTATACTACTCCAGCTGCAATGGCTTTGGCTGAGTCTATAGCACTTCCTCCACCTACCGCAAGAATAAAATCTACGCCTTCTTTTCTACAAAGGTCTATGCCTTCGTACACTAATCCACTTCTTGGATTTGGTTTTACTCCACCTAAGGTTACATAAGACAGATTCTCCTTCTCTAAGGAAGCGATTACACGGTCTAATAATCCAGACCTTACTACAGAACCACCGCCATAATGTATGAGAACCTTGCTCCCATTGAACCTCTTTATGTATTTACCACATTCATTTTCCCTGTCCTCACCAAACACAAAATACGTAGGACTACAAAAATCAAAATTCTGCATTATTACTCCTCCAATCTAAAATTTGCACTAATTCAGACGATTGTTATAAAAATACTCACTTCTGTTATATCTTTTAGTTGCACTTGTATTTACTATTATATCATAGGTTTCTTAAGATTCCTATGATAATTTACTCGACGGTATATGAGGGCAATTGTTATGAAAGATAAAAGTTTTTATAAAGGTTTGCGGAATTTAATGATTCCCATTGTAATACAAAACATTATCAATGCATTAGCAGGAAGCGCTGGTGTACTTATGCTAGGTTTTGTAGGACAGGATGAAATGTCTGGAGTATCTTTGGCAGGTCAGGTGACCTTTGTTCTCACCCTTTTACTGAACGGGTTAATTGCTGGGGTTACATCTCTTACGGCGCAATATTGGGGAAAAGGAGATACCTCCTCTATCCAAAAGATTTTTGGAATTGCTTTACGATTCTCCTTATCCGTTTCCTTTATTTTTTGTGTTGTCAGCATCATGATTCCTGAATCAATTATGACACTCTTCACTTCTGATACCAAGATGATTCAACATGGTGCTGATTACTTAAGAATTTTAAGTATCTCTTTCTTATTTATGGGATTTTCTCTCGTTTATGAAATGGCTATTCGTAGTATGGAGCGCATTCTCCCAAGTACTATCATCACTACCTCTTATTTATTACTGAGTGTTTTTCTAAACGCCGTGTTTATCTTTGGTTGGTTTGGGGCTCCAAAGCTTGGTGTACTTGGAGTTGCTTTGGGTACTACGATTGCAAGAGCAATAGAGATGTTACTGTGCTTTGTGGACACCTTACTCATTAAGCAAACAGTGAAGCTAAAAATCACCTGTATGTTTCACAAAGGTGGTGTAATTCTTAAGGATTTTATACATTACTCCACTCCAGCCCTTGGTAACTACCTATCCTGGGGACTTGGCTTTACCATGTATTCTGTTATACTAGGGCGTTTGGGAACTGATATGGTAGCTGCCCATGCCGTAAATTCTGTGATACGGAATCTTGCAGTTGCATTGGGAATGGGTGTTAGCAGTGGTGGAGCTGTTCTGGTTGGTAAAGAGATTGGAATGGGAAGCCTTAAAACCGCTAAGGAATATGGCTCAAAAGTGTGCCGAATTGCTCTTTTATTTGGGATAATTGGAGGCATTATTATCCTCCTATGTCGGCCACTTATTTTAAATATTGTCAACCTATCTCCTACTTCCTATAGCTATTTGAATATTATGATATTTATGAATACCTATTACTGCATAGGTAAGGTTATGAACTGTGCCACCATATCCGGTATATTCTGTGCCGGTGGAGACACACGCTTTGGTCTTATCTGTGACTCCATCAACATGTGGTGTTTTGCAGTTCCTCTTGGACTCTTAGCAGCCTTTGTGTTCCAATGGCCTATGATGGTGGTGTATTTTTGTATTAGTCTAGACGAAGTAGTAAAGCTTCCATTTGTATTTAAGCACTACAAGAAATACAAATGGGTAAATAACATCACCCGAAGCTTTGATTAGCCATACTATGTTGGAAGGACTTAGCGGTTCTTCTAATTTGTATAATCGCCAGTCTGTTTGATTATCTCTTGGTTTTCTAGCAGGCTAGCGACCACCTCCAGATATTCACGGCCCGATTGGGCTTTTTTTATTTTCTTGCCATATTTCTCTGAATTCGTAAACAGATGAATCATGTAATACCACAGTTCTTTCATTTTGAATAACACATCTCGTTCTCCAGACATTATTTCCATGTAACCCTCATAAATAGTATCATGGAACCCCCTAAAAGCGGACTCACTAAGAGACTCTCCCCCCATCAACTGACTAACAAGAGCAGGGTTAGCAATAAGACCTCGTCCAAACATTAAAGGAAGTTCCTTACCAACGCCAGATATAAAGGAGTCATAGTCTGATTGGGTAAATAAATCGCCATTATAGCAGACTGGATTCTTGCTGTTTCTCAATGCTTTATCAAAGACTTGATGGTTGGGAATGTTTTTGTAGAAATCCTGTTGTACTCTAGGGTGAATGATTAGCTCCTCCAATGGATATTGATTGAAGATGTCTAAGAGAGCATCAAACTCCTCAGGAGATGTCTTGCCAATTCTAGTCTTTATGGATAGCTTCCCTGTATAACTCTCAAAGATAGACTGGAGAAATTCATTTAATTCTTTCGGATAAGCCAAAAAACCTGAGCCCTTTCCTTTTGACACTACTGTTCCAGAAGGACAACCTAAGTTAAGATTCAACTCTGTATATCCATAATCCTTTAAGACAGCAGCAACCTTTAGGAAGTCCTCCGCCTTGTTGGTCAGAATCTGAGGAACAACAGGTAGTCCTTCATTGTGTTCTGGCAAAATATCATTTTTTTCCCTCGAGGTAAAGAGCTTCGTTTTTCCTGGTGCAAGAAATGGGGTAAAATATTTATCTATGCCAGGAAAAAATTTATGATGAGCATTGCGATAATTGTATGTGGTAATCCCTTCCATGGGGGCAAAGTAAGTTTTCATAAGTGCACCTTTCCTTTTAATTGGTTTTATAATGTAGTTATTATAACAGTTATTGTATCCCCTAAAGGAAAAAGAGACAAGCAAAAAACTCCGACCATTGGAGATGATCAGAGTTTATTCTTTCTATATTAGTTATTCTTCTTTATGTTCTTCCATACTAATCTTATCTAAGATATAGCTCTCTATTTCCTGTCTATCCATATCTAGACATACAGACAATTCACTAAAAAGATAGTCACAGGCCATTTTAAAATACTTATCGTCTACCGCAACGACCTTTCTTCCCTGTCTTATCCTCTCTTGCCTGCGTAGATAGCTTGTCTTTATAATCTTAATCAGTTCTACAATATCATTCTTATGAATGCTTTCTTTATATACCACTTCTCCATTTTTATCATCCGTAATACAAAGGAAACCTATGGTAGGCAAGGATTCAATAAGGGATAGAGCCTCCTCCCTAGTTAGAATCTTTCTTATGGATGGTGTCTTGTTATCCACTGCAATGTAAACTGTACTGGTCTTAGCACATACAGGTCTTAACAGATAAAACAATTTACCTCTGTCCACACCTTCCATGTTAACAGTTGTAATATCCTCTACCATACATACCCCTTTGTTACCACAGACTATATATTCTCCTTTTGCTAACATAACAAAACCTCCTTATAGTCTTATTTTATCAGTTATTATGCCGAAATGTCAGTGTTTTTGTTCATTCAATGAATTTTGTGAACTATTATCAACATGTAAGGGGGTTAGTTTTGTATATTTTCACTAGATTTGTTTTTGTTTGTTCTTTCGAATATACATTGCTTTATCTGCGAGCTTAAGGCAGTCATAAAGATCATCCCCTAAGCTTTTACTATAGTAAGCATAGCCATAAGCAATCGCATCACGGGTGAACTGGTCATTCTCTGTGTACAGACATACCTTCTTTGCCTCATCTTCTACCTTCTTAAGCACCTTCTCCAAATGCTTCTGTGAAACATATTTGCAGAGACAACAGAACTCATCTCCACCAATGCGATACAACTCTCCAATCTCATCGGTAAACTTTTTTATTATGTCTGCTACTGTCTTTATGTATTCATCACCTTTGGTATGTCCATATTTGTCATTAATATTTTTCAAATTATTAATATCAAAGACTACAATGTAAAGGTCTTCACACTCCTTGGCATCTTCAAAGTTTTCATCAAAACATCTACGGTTTTTCACTTCAGTTAAAGAATCATATTTATACAAGAGGGCCTTCAAAAAATCAATATAGAGCAGCAATACCAAAGAATAGCAAGGCCATATTATAAGTATCTTTGGAAAGACCACCTGAAGAAAGCCACCTAATAAAACAATACCAAACTGACTCATTAGGTTGATTCGTTCTACTTTATCATAAGCTCTTCCCTTTACCAGAAGAGCATAAGCATATACAAACAGAGAATACACATTAACTACTACATTAATAATAAAATAGGGACCTCTGTGATAGTAACCAGACGAATCAACAAAGAAAATCCATCCTGTCCAAATACTTAAAACACTAAGAACCGCCAATAAAATAACTGGCGTCATGATAGGAATCAGATACCGTCTTACATTAGATACATAAATAAACGCAAACAAAATACCTATAGTAGGCATAAGAGAAAATCCAATAGCATTACAAATTCGATAAAATAAAAGAAAGTTGTCACTAGGATATTCTTCAAAATATACTGTAATTACCTCTAATGATATAATTACCATTAATAAAAGTGCAATAAAAGACAGGGCTCTAGCCTGTCTTCTTCCAACCATACGGTCACTACGCATCAAATACACAATAAATAAAACAATTGTTATGGCAATTATATCTGGACTAATTCGTACTAAAAATTCTTCCACTATTAATCACTCTCTTTTGTAAAAGTAAAATAACAACACTACACATCCATATTAGTGTAATTATACCATGCTCTAATGATGATAGCAAGGATTAAAGAGCTTTTACCTCATAGAATCCCTTAATGTCACGGTCTAATTTTCTTAGTTTAAGAAGAATAATTTGTTCTTCCACTGCAGCAACAGTGGCAACCAAAGAGATTATTATTGCTGGAACTAACATTCCAAACCAACCGATAAAGACTGGAAACAAAAACAATAAAAGACCTGTTAGTTTACTTTCATAGGTATGCAAAAAAGATAACTTATGAAATCTTACGAATCCTATAAGAAGAGAGGTTAATTTCACCATTAGAATTGCCACTACCCATAAAAACATCCATAGTTTAATTTGTAACAAGGGAACTAGCCGAACACTCACTGCAACGAAAAATACAATATCCGCTAAGCTATCTAGACTTTGCCCCAAGTTGCTTACTGCATGTAATTTTCTTGCGAGAAAACCGTCCAACACATCTGTGAAAGCACACACCACATACAATACGTAGAAAAAAGTACTTAATGGTGTTACAACAAAGAATAGAAGGGCGGTTATGGCGCGGAATATACTTATTAAATTGGGAATAAGTTTTGGCCCAAACAGCCCTTTTCTCTTTTGCTTCATATGTATCTTCCTCTACTTATTTAAGTTCTCTTCCTTGTGAAAGAATGCTTTCTCAAGTGCTTCATATTCTTTCTCAGAGCAACATTTCTTACAGACCACCTGATATTCCCTGCAACGTTCTAGCATAGAATTGATCTTATCGCAAGGAAAGTCACTGCATTCATTACATTTATTAACACTGTGTTCCTCTATACACTCTACCAAGTGATAGGTACAAGTTTTGTGAGAGGAGCATCCCTCACAAGCAATTTCTTCTATGGGAACAATGTGATCTCGCAAGCCTATACGATACCAAAGCTCTGCAACACTTTTGCGCTCCTCTTCTGTTTTAGCCAAAAAACGTGGACAATAACAGCAATTGTCCCCACATAAAGTAATCTTATCTTCCATTACACTCCCACCTTTTGATTATACTCTAACTTTTAGTAATCCATGTTGATTACAATAGGCATAAATAATTCCATGACCATCAACTGGAAACCTAACCTCTACCGTTTGTTCTGGATATTGCTTGACAAGCTGTACCCTATTCGAGGTAAGGTAGGCAATAAATGATATATAATGTTCCTTTGTCATGGCATGCTTCATGGTAATATAATAGTCATTCTCTACCCTAGATACATGAATCTCATGGTCAGTATCAATCTCCTCTTCCTCCTGTACAGGTAAGGTGATACCACAACAACTAAAGGCCCCCTGCCCTATGGAGGTAATTACATTCCCACAGATCGGACAGACATAAAACCTCGTCTTTAGCATATTGGCGGAACGATTCTCATTGGTGATACACTCTCCAGATAATAGCCCTGCTACAGAAACCTTAAGACACCTACTTAAAGGTTCCAATTGTGTTATGTCGGGATACCCTTTTCCTGTTTCCCATTTTGAAATGGTTTTATCACTGACAAGAAGCAGCTCAGCTAACTTCTTCTGTGTCATTTTATTATGTTCCCGTAATTCTTTTATTGTACTTCCAGTAATATAACTATTCATAATATACATCCTCCTAATATATTAAGAATACTTATTCCCTATGTAAAACTCAACCTACGAAACGTAGACTCCTACACTTCCTCTATCCGTTTCTTCTTATATCCAAGTAGAATCAGTATCCCTATGAAAGCGGTGATGGCTGAGGTAAGATAAACCTGCCTAAACCCAGCATTCATGGTATCTTGGTATGTGTCACTCAACTCCTCCTTCATGGCTGCTAATTGCTTCATGTAATCTGCCTTTGCTATCTCAAAGGCTCCTGGAAGATCCTTTCGGACAGATTGCATATAGGTAAGCATCAGTTGAATGTCTGGCACCCCAGCCATGGTAGGAATCTCTATATTCCCCATACCTTTGATGGCAGACTGTATGCCTGCAATTCCTTTATCTATCCCTGTGGTGGCCTTCTCCTCGATCATTGCAAATATGTAATCGGTTACATCCTCAGCGCTCTCAGATATCGTAGTAGCATCAGCATCCTGAAGTTTAGTGATAAGTTCCTTTGGCAGCTGCATATTACTCGTCTTACTAGTATCCATTTTCATATTAAGCATTGCCTTGATATCAATAGAATCCAGATCCACATCTCCCATCATTAAAGTAAGTATCTTGTTCTCCTTAATTTGATTTACTGCATCGCTTAATTCGTTGACATACTTAATCTCTGGCATGTTAATCTGCTGTGGCAATATATTCATCATATTCGTCCCCACATTCATCCCTGCGTGAGAGATAAAACCAATCATAAAAGCAGGGGCAATCGCAGTTCCGATGGACCGTACTAAGGAAACCGTTGCTAACGCGGAGTTTGATTCTTCTTTGTGGGTATTGTCTAGCATCATATAATTTAGTGGTGCTCCCATGGTAAACCCGACTCCAAGTCCCACTAGCATCAATCCTACCATTACGGTAAACATATTGGCATAAACCATGGCTACATAATTAAAGAATAGGGCACCTGCTATAGCACTACTAAAACCTATGGTAAGCACTAATTTTGCACCATACTTATCTATGAGCTTTCCGGATATAGGAGCTGCCACTCCGGCAAATATACCTAGTACAATAACAAAATATCCACCACTTCCTGTTGCTACCTTCATGATGTTTTCACATAATTGTGGTACAAAGATAATACCCATCATAACAACACCGGTAAAGAAGGAGAGTATCAATGTAATAATAATCCTTGTATTTTTGAAATAATGTAGGTTTAGCACAGGATCCTCTGCTTTTTTCTCTGCCAGTAGGAAGATTGGCAGTACTACAATAAATATAATAAGAAATGGATATACCTTTGTACTTAAAAAGCTATCCACAAAATTGAAGTAATCTACATTTTTTAGTCCGTATAGAATGGAAAGTACCATTATGGTTAGTGTAAGAATGCCAAAATAGTCTATCTTCTTTACCTTTTCAGATTTGGTATTTGGTAAGGTAAGAAAACCTGCTAGAAGTATAAAAACAGTAATTGGAAGATTAATAAAAAAGATAAATTTCCAATTACTTCTTCCAAATAGATCTAGTATAGCACTACCAGCAGAGGAACCAAAGATATTGGCAATACCATAAACCCCTCCTACTAAGCCAAGAGCCATTCCTCTCTTCTCCTTAGGAAATGTTGTTCCAAACTCTGCTGTGGCAATAGGAAGAATTCCTCCTCCACCGATGGCCTGCACTACTCGAGCTCCAAGTAGCATTGGAAAGCTTCCAAACATTTGGGATAACCCACAAAACAAGGAGCCTGTTCCAAACAAAAGAATACTCACTAAATACACATATTTTCTGCCGAATTTATCCGCCAGTTTTCCCATAACAGGGATACTTGCTGCATATGCTAAGGTATAAATGGTAATCATCCAGATGCCTGAATTAGCACTTACCCCTAAATCATTTTGTATAATTGTTCTTGCTGGTGTAACAATACCCGTATCGATGGCCCCCATAAAAATGCCTAGTAAATATACGGCTAAAATAAGCCCTAATCTAGCCTTTTTTTCTTGACTCTTCATATTCCTCTACCTTTCCTTTACAAGCTATGTTGACATACCATGTCAATTTCTTCTATGTTATTTTATTCGAACTAGTCGTACTATATAAAAGATAATTACTCCAAACATAAGAACAAGAAATACTGGAAGGAAAAACCACGGCAAGGAACCACCCTGTATACTATTTATCTCTATAAAGGTGAAATTAGAAATCATAATAAGCTTCGTAAGGCCTATCATAGATTTTAACAGTCGATATACCTTCTCCTTATTCTCCTCAGTGACTGTAATCCCAGTATTCCATATGGTAGGAAAGCTCTCGACCAAAGTAATGCCTAGATATAAAATCCAACCTACAATTGGCATTATCCAAAGCTCACCTTTAGAACCCCAACGATCTACTTCCCCTCTTCCATTGTAATGACCGGGGACCTGATCCGGAAAACTATTCCATCTTATTAACAAGTAAACAATCATTCCTATTAGTAGAACTAAACATATGATCTCTATTGCTATGTCAAACCTTGTTCTCTTTATTTTCAACTTTCTCACTTCCTGTTTCCATTTTTTACTATACACTGGATTATACTACTTTCTTTCCTCAATGACTACCATTTTTATCACACACTATTTCTATTTTTCTATCATAGTACTGTAAAATTCTTAATAAAATAAACCCCAAAAATGAAGATTGTATTTTACAAAAAACAAGCTGTGTTATATACTTAGTGTAATTTATAAATTAAAGGTGAAGTGCGCCATATACGACTTTACCTTTTTTTGCTATCTATTTGACTAGATATAGTAAGACAAAGGAGATACGATATGTATAAGATTCTAAAAAAACAAAGTTTGAATCCCACTGTAACATTGATGGAAATAGAGGCTCCTTTTGTAGCAAGAAAGGCAGAGCCTGGACAATTTATCATTCTCCGTGTTGACGAAGAAGGCGAACGAATTCCTCTAACGATTGCCGGATACGACAGAGAACTAGGTAGCATTACAATCATTTTCCAGATTGTTGGCGCTACAACAGAGAAACTCAACCATAAAGAAGAGGGAGAATTTCTACAAGATTTTGTTGGTCCTCTTGGAGAAGCTACATATACAGAAGGTTTAAAGAAGGTTTGTATCGTAGGTGGTGGCGTAGGTTGTGCAATTGCTCTTCCTGTTGCTAGGAAACTACATGAAATGGGTTGCGAGGTAACGTCTATCATTGGCTTCCGTAACAAAGACCTCTTAATTCTAGAAGATGAATTTAGAGCTGCCTCTAAAAAAGTATATATTATGACAGATGACGGTTCCTATGGACAGCAGGGTAATGTTTGTGTGCCATTGAATGAAATGTTTGCTGCTGGTGAGACCTTTGATGAAGTAATTGCTATTGGTCCACTTATTATGATGAAATTTGTTGTGGATGCAGTTCGACCAACTGGTATTCCATGTAAGGTATCTATGAACCCTGTTATGGTAGACGGAACTGGCATGTGTGGTGGTTGTCGTCTTACACTTCACCAAAACGGAAAACAAGTAACCAAATTTGCTTGTGTAGATGGTCCTGATTTCAATGGTTACGAAGTAGATTTTGATGAAGCTATGTCACGTAGTGCCATGTACTATGATTTTGAACGACATGCTCATGAAGAAGCCTGCAATCTCTTTAAAAAGGAGGCCAAATAACATGCCGAACATGAATCCAAAGAAAAATCCTATGCCAACTCAAGCCCCTGAGTTACGTGCACATAATTTTGAAGAAGTTGCTACTGGATATTCTGAAGAAGTTGCCATTGACGAAGCTCTTCGTTGTTTAAACTGCAAGCATATGCCTTGTGTGAGCGGATGTCCTGTCAATATACATATTCCTAATTTTATTACTAAGATTAAAGAAGGAGACTTTGAAGGTGCTTATCAGGTTATCAATGAGTCCTCTAGTCTTCCTGCGGTATGCGGTCGTGTATGTCCACAGGAAACTCAATGTGAAGAAAAATGTGTTCGTGGTATCAAAGGAGAACCAGTTGGTATTGGTCGTTTAGAGCGATTTGTGGCTGACTGGCACAATGCTCATAGTAATGAAGCTCCTGTGGTAGCTCCTAGCAATGGACATAAAGTAGCTGTAGTAGGTTCCGGACCTTCTGGTTTAACCTGTGCTGGCGATCTTGCTAAAAAGGGTTACAAAGTAACCGTATTTGAAGCATTACATACTGCTGGTGGCGTACTTGTTTACGGCATTCCAGAATTCCGTCTTCCTAAAGCAATTGTGAAAAAGGAAGTAGATAACCTAATTGCCATGGGTGTAGATCTAGAAACCAATATGGTAATTGGTAAGACTCTTACTGTAGACGAAATCTTTGAAATGGGTTATGAAGCAGTCTTCATTGGTTCTGGTGCTGGGCTTCCAAACTTTATGGGCATCCCAGGAGAACAGCTAAAGGGCGTTTACTCAGCTAATGAATTCTTAACTAGAAGTAACCTGATGAAATCCTACAAGGATGCCCCACAAACCCCTATTATGAAGGGCGGAAAGGTAGCAGTTGTGGGTGGTGGTAACGTAGCCATGGATGCTGCAAGAACTGCTCTTCGTCTTGGTGCCGATAAAGTATATATTGTATATCGCCGTTCCCTAGAGGAGCTACCTGCTCGTCACGAAGAGGTAGAGCATGCTATGGAGGAAGGTATTGAATTTAAATTATTAAATAATCCAGTAGAGATTCTTGGCTACAAAAACCCAGAGGACAGACGAGACCCTAAGAATGACTATGTTATCGGTATGAGATGCATTCGGATGGAGCTTGGGGAGCCTGACGAACGTGGTCGTCGCCGTCCTGTTCCAGTGGAAGGTAGCGAATTTGTTCTTGATGTAGATTCCGTTATTATTTCTATCGGAACTTCTCCAAATCCACTGATTAAGTCTACTACTTCAGGACTTGATGTAAATAAATATGGTGGTATCATTGTGGAAGAAGCAACGGGTGCTACCACAAAAGATGGTGTATATGCCGGCGGTGATGCCGTAACTGGCGCTGCAACTGTAATCTCTGCCATGGGAGCAGGAAAGGTAGCGGCAAAAGCCATCGACGAATTTTTAAGTAAATAATGAAGCTCACTCCATATGGAGTCATAGAAATAGCTCTCAGACTTTAATCGGTCTGTGGGCTATTTTTTTGTGGTATATATTTACACCATTTATACACTCGAATTATGTTGACCATTGTATACATTTGTAGTATATTGCAATTTTAAGTGAAGTAAGGACATTTTGGAGGTGTTCACTTGTCTGATAAAAAATTAGTGATACATGCAAAACGTTACAAAAATGACACCTCTGTTGTATCTGCAAGATTACCTAGAGATATGGTGAAGGATTTAGACCATATCGCTGAAAAAACTAGGCGCAACAGAAATGAAATTATTATGCTTTGTTTAGAGTTTGCTATTGATCACCTTGAAATAGATACAGAAAGAAGTGAGGAATAAACCTATGGCAATAATAGACGTAGTAAAATACAATGGCAGCCCAGATGTGTTGGCATGGAAATATCCAAGCGAAGAATTAAGTACTTGGACACAATTAATTGTAAACGAGTCACAAGAGGCTATTTTATTTAGAGGTGGCCAGTGCTTTGATGTTTTCTTAAGTGGTCATCACATATTAGAAACTGAAAATATCCCCCTTTTAAATAACCTAGTGAAACTCCCATTTGGAGGTCGCTCTCCCTTTACTGCAGAGGTTTGGTTTGTAAACAAGCAAAGTTCTCTTGATATAAAATGGGGAACTCCTTCTCCTATTCAATTACAGGATCCAAAATACTCTCTATTTATACCAATTAGAGCCTATGGCCAGTTTGGAATATGTATTGAGGATTCCACACTATTTTTATCCAAATTAGTTGGTACGTTACCTATATTCGATAAAACCTCAATCCTGAAGTATTTTAGAGGTTTATATCTGACAACCGTTAAGGACACCATCTCCTCTTATGTCGTCCATCATCAAATTAGTATTATGGAAATCAATGCATACCTAGAAGAGCTCTCTATACATCTTCAAGAGAAAATGCAGCATGTCCTTCAAGAATATGGTATCAGACTGATTAATTTTTATGCCAATGATATCAGTGTTCCAGAAGACGATACTGCTGTTATGAAGTTGAAGGAAGCCCTTGCAAAGAAAGCAGAAATGAATATCATCGGCTACAACTATCACCAAGAGCGCTCCTTTAACACTCTAGAGGGGGCTGCCAATAATTCTGGCTCCTCTGCTCATCTTATGGGCGCAGGGTTAGGTCTTGGTATAGGTTCTGCCATGGGAGGGGCTGTTGGACATCAGTTTTCTAATATAACCAATGTTCTCGATACTACTCCAACGGAACCAACTAAAGTAGAAGAGATAAAAACCCCTTCTTCCTCCAAATGCAGCAATTGCGGTTTCCCTCGCTCTGCTACGATGAAGTTTTGTCCGGAATGCGGACAACCCCTACTAAAATCCTGCCCTTCCTGCAACGCAAAACTACAAGGTTCTCACAAATTCTGTCCGGAATGTGGTTCCAAAACAGCATAAAAATCATAAAGAATTGGAGGTATAAACTATGCAGAAAAAAGATTACTCCTGGGGAATCATTATATTCATGTTCTTTCTGTTCTTTCCAGTAGGCATTTGGATGCTCATTCGAAAAATAAATGGGGAAAGACTCAGTTATAGTAAGATTGGAAAATCCTTAAAGATAGTAGGATGGATATTGCTCAGTTTCGCTTTCATTTATCTCATGATGGGGATTACTGGAGAGCTTGAAATGGAGGATGGTTCAAGTACTGTTGGTTCAGTACTTACCTCACTATTGATTTTTGGTGGCGGTGGTTACTTATGTTTAAAGAAATCCACTATCTATCTGCAACGTGGAACTAAATATAACAAATATCTATCCATTGTAAACACAAGCAATGATCTAAGTATAGACCGAATTGCCGCTGCCTATCCTACAACATTTGAAGAAGCTGTGGCTGATTTACAGGCTATGATTGACGATGGCTATTTTACCAATTCCTATATTGATTCAAACCGTAGGGAACTGGTCATGCCTAAAAACACTACATCTACCCATACAGACAGTAACCCTATGTTCTTTGAACAAACAGCAACAACCGAACAACTACGAATAAGCAACTGTCCAAACTGTGGAGCACCAAACACAAATACAGCAGGCTTAGTAGTAGAATGTGAATACTGTGGCTCCATGCTAAAGCTATAAGGCCAAGAGTAGGTCGGCAATGCTTGCATTGCAGTTAAGGCAATAAGAGCCGAGAAGTCAGTATCTCTTTACTGAACTTTTCGGCTCTTACTGCCTTACAGCGTAAGCGTGTCCTACGACAGGACAACACCAGCACTTTGCCACTCTAACGACAGG
>JAEZQN010000249.1 GCA_023441145.1 Bacillota bacterium | reverse complement strand
CCTCAACAACAATACAATCTTCTGGTTCTAATTGCATAATTTTTGCAGCTTTTAAGAAGACCTCTGGATCTGGCTTTGATCTTTTTATATGGTTTCCATCGATCACTGCATCAAACTCATCGAACATTTTAATTAATTTTAATATATATGTAGCATTCTTGCTAGAAGAACCAATAGCTATCTGATACCCCATTTGTTTCATTTCCTTGATTGTAGCTCTGACATCATTTGAAACATCAGATGGTTTTATTTCCTCTAATAAACATTTATAACGGTTATTTTTTTCTTGTAATATTGCTGTTTTTAATTCACTACTAATTCGAGGACCTGTATAACATTCTAAGATAATATCCAAAGACTTTTCTCTACTAATCCCCCTAAGTCGATGATTTATCTCTTCGTCAAATGGAATACTAAAAATATCAGCCACATGCTTCCATGCTTGAAAGTGATATTGATCTGTTGAAATAATTACCCCATCTAAATCAAATATAATGCCTTTCATTCTGTATCCTCACCCACCTAATTTACAATTAATTGTTCGTTCTATAACTCTCTAGTTCCTTTGCTTGTTCCACTAATTCTTGAATTAAAGCTTTTACCCTATTCACATCACCACGATTCTTAAGTCCTAATTGTTCTAATGCAACTGTACTTGCAGTTATTTCCTCGTCTACAGATGAAATATCTTGTATACTATTTACAATTATATCATTGGATTTTACCATTTCATCCATACTCCGATTTACATCAGCGATTATTCTTGCTAGATTATCTATGTTATTTTCAATTTCCGCAAAGTCATTATGGGCCAACAATATAAGGCTCCTTTGTTCATCTGCTTGATTAACTCCAGAAGCTATAACATCTGATGCAACATATGCGTTATCATGTAACTCATTTACTATTGTAGTTATTTCAACACTTGCGTCTTTAGTTTGACTAGCTAGATTTCGAATTTCCTGTGAAACAACGGCGAAACCTTTGCCTGCTTCACCTGCTCGTGCACTTTCTATTGCAGCATTTAACGATAATAAATTAATCTTATTTGATATTTCCAGAATAATACTACTTATAGAAAGTACTTTCTTCGTTTTATCTTTTAGTGCATCCATTGAATATACAACTTTCTGATTTTGTCGTGTAATACTCTCTGCTTGATTTCCAATTCTTTTTAACAACTCTGTTCCATTTTTTATAGCATAATCTGACTTTTGAGCTATTTCGACTACATTCTTAAATGTATTAGAAGTCTTCTCTATCTCTCCTTGTGCTGTATTAGTCATAACGGTCTGCATCTGAATACTTTCTGCATTGCTCTGAATACCGAGAGAAATTTCACTAATCGCATTATTTACTATATCTGATGATATTTCCAATTCATTCATAATATTCCCTGTCTCATTAGCTTTATTCTCAATAGTATTAGTAACCTCTAAAATACCCTTTATGATATTCATAATTTCTTTCATTTTCTGACCAATAATTTTTCCTGCTAGAGCATTAAGCGCATTGGCCTGTATGGAATTACGAATAATTCCATACAGAAATCCACAATCCGCTAAAAAATAGAGAAGGATTGATAGTTTGTTTGAATCGGTTGCATTCTCCAGTACAAATATAACATAAATCATATAGGCCATATGTACGACTATATAGGTGCAAGATGTAATAAAAAGATACCTCAAATTAAAATACAATAAGCCAAAGATTAATACTGGATACATAAGAATTACATATACAATACCTATTTTTAACAAAAATATGTGTGCTGTACAAACCATCATAAACAGGCAAAAATCCACATATTTAATGCTAAATCTATAGTGATTACAATTATAGAAGCTATAGCTTATGACAAAGGAAACGACAATACTAGCAAGTAAACAAAGATATTTTAGATGGTTATCTAGATATAAACACATTCCAACTATATCTACTAAAGCCATTACAATATAGATACCTAAATAGGATTTTTTAAGAAACTCATTCATATCCTTCTGTTGTTCTCTGACTGCCTCTGCTTCTGAATTAGCATTTTGGTCTTTTATCGCCATAGTATTCCTCCTATGTCATATGTTTTATTAAGTGATAATTATCTAAATAGTATATGGTGCTATGTCCTTATCCAAAACAAAAAAGGATGCTTTACCATATCTGACTCTTCTAAGTCTTGGTCCCAGTTCAGATTTCTCAATATATGGGTGATTAAGCTCTGTTTCAGGTGAAGCTTGTCTATTTAAAATACTCTCATTCAATTTCAAGAAATCCATAATATAAGATTTGTCTATTGGTGCCCCATTGTGTCCTGGAAAAATATAATCAAACTCATCGTATCGACGGATTAACTTTTCCATATTTTCTTTGTGTAATTTAACTTTTAATTCAAATGCACTATTTTCTCCACTAGGTAATAAATCATACATTAATACTTGAGCACTCTCTATCTCGTCACCAGTAAACAGCATACGGCATGACTTATCTAATAGCGCAATACTACCATTAGAATGTGCTGAGATATCTATAACTTCCACGTCTCGATTCCCAAGATGAAATACATATCCTTCCTTGATTAGATTCTTCTTATAATTTGGGAATGGAAGCTTTGAAACATCACATGGTCCATCTTTTAATGTTACATGATCTATAGGAGAATTCTCATGCATATATACCTCTTCCCATTGACCATTTCCTCCAACATGGTCCAGATGTCCATGTGTATTTGCAACAATTACTTTTTTATCCGTTAAACTTTCTATTGCCCTCCTCAAATCACCACAACCATACGCAGTATCAATAAGCAAAGCTTTCTCCGTTCCTTCTAATAAATACATAAAAAGTGAACCATTCATAGCTGTGATAAACCAAGTGTTTTCATTAAACTTCTTGTATTCAAATGTACCAAACACAACATCCATATCCATATTTTTCATTCCTCTCTAATATTCTGTATCTGCTCTTCCACAAAATGGGTCTATTGGGTTCACACCTTTAAAAGGACTCAAGCCAATCATTTTATCTATGACTGTACTGATCACAATATCTGTATTACAATAGCAGTTAATGAATGTTTTTATCATAGGAATATCAAATAAATGATATGGATTTCCTACACTCACAAAAATTGTTGGTACTTCTTTTACAAACCAAGGCATATTATTACCTAAACCAAAGAAAGAATCCCAATTAACTCTAGCTACAGTTTTATTGCTCACGGTTTCAATATTACCTACGTAAAGAACCAAGTCATATTTTCTTTTAAACTCTTCACAATTATCTAATTGCTCAAAATTTGTTTCTTTTTCATAAACAGTTACAAAAAAACCTTCCTTCTGTAACCTGGTTACAAATCTATTTCGTACTCTTTCATTCGAATTAGACTCACCTAATATTTGAAGCAATAAATTTGGTGTTTTTTTTGGATGTAGTGGCAAAAGGTTTTGAGTATCCTTGACAAGTGTAATCCCTTCATCTGCACACAACTTCGCCATATCCATATGTTTCTTACAACCCAATACGTTTAATCCTTCTTTTGGTAATACATAGTTCTCATTTTGTTTATTTTTATACAGTTTAAGAGCGGCCTTAGTAGCTAATATTCTATATACAGCTTCATTTAAACGTTTTTCTGACAATATTCCATTCTCATATCCTTGAATCATATAAGTAAAATCTTCCCTAATATCCTTATTAAACAAGAAAACATCACATCCATTTTCAATACATAATGGCACAGCAGTTTTCCGATCCATTGCAGAACAAAATCCTATCATTGGAGTTGCATCTGTACAAAGTAAACCATTGAATTTTAACTCTTCCCGTAATAATTTTTTTATCACGTTTTTTGACAAGGTAGCTGGCATTAAACATTGTTCAATACTTGCTCCACATTTTTTTTCATAATCAGGAAATGCAATATGGGCTACCATTATGGATAAGGTACCTGCATCTATTACTGATTTATAGATATCACCATATGTTTTATCCCAGGTTTCATAATCCAATGAATTCACACTGGTGAGAAGATGTTGATCTCTTTCGTCTACACCATCTCCTGGAAAATGTTTAACTGCAGTAGCAATACCTTCTTCTGTAGCTGCCTTTATATATTCACCTGCCATACTTTTGATTTTTTCGAGATTAGCACCATAAGTACGGACATTGGTAATCGGATTACGAAAATTATAATCAATATCCACCACAGGAGCGAATGCCCAGTTTACTCCCAAAGCTTTTCCTTCTATTGCAGATATTTTCCCCAGCTCATAAGCACGATTTAAATTGTTGGTAGCAGCGACCAGCATTTGTCTTCCGTAATAGGTTCCTTCTGTTGCGGAACCCTTTCCGCCCATTTCTAAATTGGATGCAGTAAGTAACGGAACCTTAGATGCATTTTGAAGAATTTCATGACTTGCTCGAATTTCTTCTGCCATTCCCTCTCTATAGAGCACACCACCAAATGAAAACTCTTTTATCATACTTTTTAGTTCATTACTATCCTTTGTGAAAATGATAGGGCAGAATAGTTGTCCAATTTTTTCTTTTAGTGATAGTGATTGTAATGTTGCATTAACCCATTCGATTCCTTCGTTATCTAAATAAAAAGGTTTGTCTTTAACATTTATCATATAAGCTTTCAACCAGCTTTCCACTATTTATTATTAGAGCATCCAGTATAATCGGATGCTCTATCTTAATTATATCTAACTTTGATAGTGCTCCGCCATTTCACGTTTTTGTTTAAACCTCCTATGCTCCTCAATGCGATATGAATTAAAGGAATAGGCAAAGAAGGCTAACACAATTAATCCATTTAATATGTTACTCCAAGATGAGCCAATCGCTAACTTACCAAAAGCTGCTGTAATAGTAGCCTGAGTTAGTGCGCCAATCAATACACCTGTATTACGATCTGCATGTTTTGCTAACATATTACCTATAAACATTGGTAAAAAAGCGTTTTGAATATAAGATAAGCTGGAAAGACTCATTTCTGGAGACATGGTACCCAAAATGCTTATAGAGATAACACCAGAACCTGCTAGTAAAGCTCCAGCAATGATATAGCATATTATTGCGTTCTTTTTTTCCTTAATCCCAATATTAACTGCAATTTCTTGACCAGTACTTAAAGCACGATTGTCGTATCCAAACTTAGTATAATTTAGAATAAGTATCAATACCGCCAAAATAGCAATACATAGTATATAGATATATGGTTGTTTGGACCATATCATGAGATTACTCTTTCCTAAAAGCTTAACTCCAGCACCTTTACTAATAAGAAATCCGATTGCTTCATATATCATGGCAACACCTAAGGAAACAACCATTGGAGGAATTCTTAATATTGTATACAAAGCTCCTCCAAGGCCACCTAATATTGCCCCGAAAAGGAGACATAGGAGTAGCATAGCAATAGGACCTAAATTAAACTGTAGGGTGAGCATCCCCCCCATAATTGTGGACAACACTAGAGTTGCACCTACACTAAAGTCAAACCTTCCAGATGTTAAATTATAGGAGACTGCCAAAGCTATTAAGCCAGTTTGTATTGTATTACGTAAAATGACAGTTAAGTTTCCACCTACGCCAAAGCCTTCTACTCCTTTAAACTTGCAAAGAAGAAAGAAAAACAGATACACAAGTACTGGAAGAGATATTAGCTTGCATAATTTTATACATGTTTTTCCTATCTTTTTCATACCTACTCTCCTTCTCTCCATACATGTTAAAAAACTACTACTTACTTATTTAGTACTTTATCTGTTGCCTCTTTTTCCACAAGATCTACGATTGTCTTTGCATTAACATTTGGGTTAAGATTCTTCACTAAAGATGCAATATCATTTGCAGTTAATACTTTCTCATTTTTTTGAATATCATAGAGTCTTTTTGCCATATCAGCACTCGTTACTTCCCAATGACCAACTTCCAAGCCAGTCGCAACTCCATTTTCTTTTAATGCATCTGCATTGCCATCAATTGCATTCACTAACATACCAACGGCAATACCAAAACCTTGTATACTAGCAGAAAGAAGATAATCTACAGAACTTTGACTAAATGCATCTACAAAACTCTGGTTCAAAGAACCTACCGTGGCTAATATAACTGTATCCTTTTTCCCAGCTGTCTCAATTGGAGTTGCCCAGAAATCAACACCATTAAAGCTTGCTACTAC
>JAEZQN010000221.1 GCA_023441145.1 Bacillota bacterium | reverse complement strand
CCTTAGAGGCAGATGCAAAAGCGATGCTTACCAAGCTTGCTATTACGGACTTTACTTGTAACCCAGATACATTAAGTGGTGGACAGCGTAAACGTGCTGCTTTAGTAAGAACCTTACTGACTCCAGCCGACATCCTTGTTCTTGATGAGCCAACCAACCATTTAGATAACACCATGGTAGAGTGGCTAGAAGACTATTTAAAGAAGTATCGTGGTGCACTTCTTATGGTAACCCATGATCGTTATTTCCTAGACAAGGTAACAAATAAAATTGTCGAGATTGATAAGGGCAGTCTCTATACCTATGAAGCCAACTATTCTGGATTCCTAGATTTGAAGGCACAAAGAGAGGATATGGAGCTTGCCACTGAGAGAAAGAACAAGAGCTTATACCGTATGGAGCTTGAGTGGATCAAGAGAGGGGCAAGGGCTAGAAGTACGAAGCAGAAGGCTAGAATTGAGCGATTTGAGGAGCTAAGGGATCGAGATAAGATTGAGGTGGATGGTAAGGTGGAGATTAACTCTGTGTCCTCTCGTCTTGGAAAGAAAACTATTGAAATAGATCACATTAAAAAATCCTTTGGTGATAAGCTTGTGATTGATGATTTTTCCTATATCTTCTTGAAAAATGATCGTGTTGGTATTATTGGTCCAAATGGCTGCGGAAAGTCTACCCTTCTAAACATTATAACAGGCCAACTTACCCCTGACGAAGGGACAGTGGACATTGGACAGACAGTGAAGCTTGGGTATTTTGCTCAGGAGAATTACGCCCTTAAAGAGGATATTCTAGTCATTGACTGTGTACGTCAGGTGGGAGAGTATATTGAAACCACAGAGGGTAAGATTACTGCAAGTAAGATGTGCGAACGCTTCTTATTTGATTCTGCTATGCAATACACTACCATTAATCGTTTGTCTGGTGGGGAGAAGAGAAGACTATATCTTCTTATGGTATTAATGGAAGCGCCAAATATTCTGATTTTGGATGAGCCTACCAATGACTTAGATATCCAAACTCTCACCATACTAGAGGATTATTTGACAACCTTTGATGGAATTGTTATAACAGTATCCCATGATCGTTTCTTCTTAGATAAGGTTGTGGAGAGAATCTTTGCTTTTGAAGGCAATGGTGTTATTGCACAATATGAGGGGAATTACAGTGATTATAAGGAAGTAGCTAAGGAAACTATGGATAGCTTTGAAGATAAACCTGTAACAGAGAAAAAGGCTCCTACCGCAAAGGTAAAAGACAAGAAATTAAAGTTTACTTACCAAGAGCAGAGGGAGTATAATGAAATTGATACAGTCATTGCTCGTTTGGAGCAAGAAATTGAAGAGGTAGAGGAAGCCATAAAGAAGGCGGCTACAGATTTTGTGAAGCTGAATGCCTTAATGGAGGAAAAGGAAGCTAAAGAGAATCTATTAGAAGAGAAGATGGACCGATGGATGTATCTTAATGATTTGGCAGAGCAGATTGAAGCGCAATCATAAGAAGCATGCCGTTTGGTACCATGAAAAGCATAGAATTAGAATAAATGGAATCTGGAGGGTATATATTTGACAAAGAACGATGCTAATTCATGGAAAATAGTATATGGAAGCCCAAAGCCTTTGGGAGTGATTAGAGAGGGAACAATTACTTATTTTTCGGTTGCCATAGAATCCTCCACAGATTCTTTTCTGCATCTCTATCAAAAGGGAAGTGAGGAGAAGTTACTTACTATCCCTTTGGAAGAAAAATATCGTTTTGGGGATGTTTTTACAGTTGGTATTGATAAACTTCCTAAAACGGGGTTGGAGTATACTTATGAAACTAACCATAAAGAGTATGTAGATCCCTGGGCAACAAAGATATCTGGAAGAGGTACCTGGGGAGAGTATCGACATCCTAAGAATGAACGAGTTCGTGGAGTGATAGAAAGCTCTACTTTTGACTGGGAAGCAGATAAGCAACCAAAAGTAGCTTATGAGGATATGATTTTGTATCGCCTTCATGTAAGAGGGTTTACGAAACATGTCTCCTCAAAAGTAAAGCATAAGGGGACCTACCTTGGTATTATTGAGAAGCTTTCTTATCTTAAGGAGTTAGGTGTTAATGCCATTGAGTTAATGCCTGCTTATAACTTTAATGAGATTATGGTGACAGGAAGAGCCTCTAGAGGTACCTCTGGCTATCAGGCCTTTTTGCAACAGCAGAACGTAAAAGAGGAAGCTTTATTTAAGATAAATTACTGGGGATATACAAAGGATGCTTATTATATGGCGCCTAAGGAGTCCTATGGTAGCAAGAATCCTGAATTAGAATTTAAACAGTTAGTGAAGGAATGTCATAAAGCTGGTATCGAAGTGATTATGGAATTTTACTTTGAACCGGGAACCAATCCTTACTATATCTTGTCCTGTTTTAGACACTGGATACAGGAATATCATGTAGATGGATTCCACTTTAATAGCTCTGGAATTACCCCAAGCTTAGTGGCAAAGGACCCTTATCTTACAGGAGTAAAACTTATGAGTGATTATATACCGACTCATGAGATTTATCCAAATAGAATACCTGCATTTGAAAATCTGGCCCTTTATAATGATAGCTATCAGACAGATATCAGGCGATTTTTAAAGGGAGACGAGGAGTATACTGGAAAGTTTAGTGGGCAGTTTAAGAGTAAGCCTGCGAAGATTGGAAAGATCAATTTTATTACCAATACCAATGGCTTTACTCTTGCAGATTTGTATTCCTATGATGTGAAGCATAATGAAGCCAATGGGGAAGACAATAAGGACGGCACGGATTACAATTATAGTTGGAACTGTGGTAAAGAAGGCGTATCTCGGTCAAAGAAGGTACTAGAACAGAGACAGAGACAGATTTGTAATGCCATCGTTACGTTATTTTTAAGTCAGGGGACACCTTTATTGTTAGCAGGAGATGAATTTCTTAATTCTCAGAATGGTAATAATAATGCCTATTGTCAGGATAATGAGGTTACTTGGCTTAACTGGAATCAATTAAAGACAAACGATGCTATGTATCAGTTTGTAAGACAGATGATAGCCCTTCGTAAGGCCCATCCGATTCTCCATAGGAAGGAAGAGTTCCGTCTTATGGATTATATCTCCTGTGGATTCCCAGACTTATCCTTCCACGGTACCAAAGCTTGGTATCCAGATTATTCAAACTATAGTAGGGTATTAGGAATCTTGTTGTGTGGGAATTATGTAAATATAAATCGCGTAGACTCTGACGAATCCTTCTACATCGCCTATAATATGCATTGGGATAACCATGTCTTTGACCTACCTAACCCTCCAAAGGGAAAGGAATGGAGTGTTTTAATAGACACAAGTCAGGGATTTGAGTCTATGACAAATGAATTAGTAGGGATAAAGAAGGATTACATCTTGATAAAATCACGTTGTGTTTTAGTACTAATCAGTAAGACGAAAAAGTAATGGAAGCAAGGAGGAATTATGTTCATGGCAGCTAACATTGAGAAGGGTGGACTGACTTCTTTTCACTTAAAACTAATTGCCATAGTTACAATGACCATAGATCATGTTGGTGCAAGCCTGTTTCCTTATGCCAATATAGATGGAGTACCTTATCTACGAGTGATTGGAAGATTGGCATTCCCGATTTTTTGCTTCCTCATTGTAGAGGGCTTTTTTCACACAAGAAATATCAAAAAATACTTGTTTCGATTATTTTTGTTTGCCCTTTTATCAGAGCTTCCTTATGACCTGTTGCTTAATCATAGCAGAAGCCGTAACCTTTGGGATGTACAGAATGTGTTCTTTACCTTATTCCTTGGTTTATTGATGATTTATGCCATTGACCAAACGTATAAAAAGTTGGGAAAGGATACTTCCAATGCTAACATTGCTGTGGTAATCATCTTGTTTACCGCTGGAGTAGTTGCGGACCTCGCAAATGTGGATTACGCAGAATTAGGTATTGCTTATATGGCAATATTTTATCTATATCGAGGTAAGAATCTTCATATTTTTATGATTCTTTTAGCACTGAATATACTATTTTGTGGTATTGATGATGCTCAGATGTATAGTGTCCTAGCAATACCGATTATTGCTTGCTACAATGGCAAGCTTGGACCGAAGGTGAAATATCTATTTTATGTGTATTACCCACTTCATATAGGCATTATACTTGGCATCTATGTCTGGCTTCATGGACATTTGCCAACGAACTATTTTGGATGGTAGAATAGATGAAAAAGAGCTCATACCTTAAAGTGCATGAGCTTTTTTAAAACTTCTTAGGAATAAGTAGAAGAATCGGATTCTGAATAAGTAGTAGGCATTGGGATGTTAAAGGAACTGTAGGAGTCATAGGAGAAGCCGTCTAAAGAAGTAAAGGTATCTGCGGGAGGACAGTACATCTGATGATCCTTCTCATAGTTTAAAACACTTTCATATCCTGGGAACCGGTAAGATTTGCTTTTATCTGAGTAATGCCACATAAATGCTACCTCCTTTAAAGTTATCAAATTTTACTTCCATAGTATTTGCAAATCAGGACATAATATTCTACAATAGATAGGGTAAGATTAGAGGAAGAAAGGTACAATAGTATGATTGCATTACAGATTCAGGATGTAAAGATCATGATGTCTAAACTTCTGGTTCATTCCTTATTTGATGAATTTTTAGTCAATGAAATGGACATAGAAACGGCAACTTCCCTTCATATAGATGGCAAGCTTAATAAGGCTTGGTATTCTACGGATGAAGAGGAAGAACTCGAAGGGCGGAGCTATGGAAAATGGAGCGAGATTAAGCCGATTGCCTATCAATGTATTAAGGGGACTAGAACGCCGCTTTCCATGAGGATAGTATTTCAGATTAATAAAGAGCAGATGAATGGCCTGTTACAAAATAGCGGACTATCCTTCACTTCTGCTGATGTCAATGGGTTATATCTGAACCTGCGATATGACAGCAAAGGGCTTTATATTATAACGGGAACCAGTTTAAAGATATTTTC
>JAEZQN010000148.1 GCA_023441145.1 Bacillota bacterium | reverse complement strand
CAGAACATACAGAGGTGTGTGTGGCAGCAGCAAATGCAGGGTTGGATATCTTAGTTGAAAAGCCATTATGTGACAACATGGAACAGGCAGAAAAGATAAAGGAAGCTGTGGAACGTAATAAAGTCATATTAATGGTAGGAGAAATGAAACGATATGATCCAGGCTATCAATATGCAAGAAAATTAATACAAAACATGGATGGATTAAGAATGATACGCTCCCGAGATATTTGTGATGGTCTAATGCGTTCTATAAATGAAATCTATCCTGTAATGAGAAGGTCTGATGTAGATAATAGTGCAAAAGAGGAACTCGCATTAAGGCAAAGAGAAAGCTTAAGGAAAGTAACCGGCTCCATAGATCCTAGTTACTTCTCTCATTTTCTTATGGCAGGTATTCATGATGTAGAAATCATGCGAAGTGCTTTTGGAGAACCGAGAGGTGTAGATTACTGTGATATATGGGATGGAGGAAAGATGGCACTGGCTATCTTAGATTATGGAGACAATGTCCGAGCTACCTTTGAAATAGGACAAACTGATCAAAAATGGTATGAAGAAGAACTGGTGGCTTTTGGTAGAGGTCAGACAATTCGGGTGAAGTTTCCTCATCCATATGTGAAGAATCAACCTACTGTCGTAGAAATCATAGAAAATAAGGATGGGATGGTTCAAGAAAGAAGAGTGGAAGCTTCTTTTGAGGAGGCATTTCGTGCTGAGCTAAAGCATTTTTATATCTGCGTTACAGAGAGAAAAGAGCCTATTACTAATATCAATGAGGGTATCAGAGATGTGCAACTGATGACCAAGATGTTTCAATGTTATGCTAGGAGGGTAAACAATGACAAAGGAAAATAAAGGACTCGTCATTGTGGATGCACATGCCCATCCTCCAAGAAAGGGAGTTCCAGGTGTAGATGACCGACCTTACGTGGCACCAAAAACCGATGCTGAGAAGGACTTACTGGTTCGGGAGAATATGGATGAATTCTTAAGTCAGATGGATGTGAATCAAATTGATAAACGTGCGCTAATCGCTATGCCAGAAGATATTGAGGCTATGTTTCATTTCAATGAAAGGAATCCTGAGACTGGTGTTACAACTTACTCCTGTCATGAGTGGATTATGCAGGCAGTGAAGTACAAACCAGACCGGTTTTTTGGGTTAGCCTGTATCAATCCTTTAGAGGAAGAGGCACCTAAGAAGATAGAGTGGCTAGTGAAGGAAGGTGGCTTTAAAGGAGTCAAGATTCACCAAGCCCATTATCAGTTTGTGATTAATGACAAAAGAGTTTATCCGTTTTATGAAAAGTGTGCAGAGCTTCAAGTTCCAGTGGCCTTTCATACGGGATATTCACCACTTCGGACTGTGGACCGTTTTATTCCTACTATGCCTCATTTGTTGGATGAACTGGCATATGATTTGCCAGAACTAAAGATTATTATGTGTCATGCTGGTGGGAATTGGTATCAAGATGGTGCTTATATAGCCCTACGAAATCCCAATATTATGGTAGATATCTCTGGACTAAAATGGTTGGCACAGTTCTTTGTTTACCCAACCATAGATGCTACCAAGCTTATAAAGAGAATTGTACAGGTAGTAGGCCCAAAGCGAGTCATGTATGGTACTGATAATGATGATACATGCAATGTAGAATTTATGAAAACATGTGGATTAAATGATCACGACTTTCAATTGGTAATGGGTGAAAATGCAATTCGCTATTTCAATTTATAGAGAAGGCATCTAGGAGGCAACAATGACCAAAATAATGTTTTTTGACGATTGGTTTTTACAAGACAGAGACCATTTCAAACGGTTATATGGAAAACCAAAATGGATCGAGTATGCAGTTTTGGAAGATGATGCAACAGAGGGTGCCTGGAATTATCCAACAATATGGTTTGATGAAGAGAGAAATAAGTGGCTGGCCCTTTATGGAGGAGCTATGGAGCATAGCTTTTCTGATCATACCGGATTTCATTTACGCACACAGGTTTTGCTTATGGCAGAAAGTGTAGATGGAATTCGCTTTACCAAGTCAAAGATAGAGCCGTTTCCAGGACAGCTGAGAGAGAACCAGGTATTTCCAAGAGAAAACAATTGTTTACCCCTTCGTTATGATGGAAGTCCAGTATATTACGATACTCATGCACCAAAAGAAGGACGGCTAAAATATCTTTATCGTTTCTTTGATAAGGAGGGAAAGGGGACCCAGTATATGGCCCAGTCTCCCGATGGATTACAGTGGACATCTATGAGAATAACAGATGCAGAAGATGTCTTATATCACTCTCCAGCTAGCTTGTTTTACAACCAAAAGAGGAATTGTCTTACCTTATCTAACTGGTACTCGCCACATGATCATAGAATTGTATTCAGAGATTATGATGGAGAATCTTCCTTTTATTCTCCAAGGTTAGTAATGCAGGCAGATGGACAGGATAGTCCTCTAAATGAAACTTACGCTATGATAATAGCGCCATACGATGGTTACTATATAGGACTTCTATGGATGTATCAAAGTGATGACAACGAGATTCAGGAGTTAAAACTTCATGGTAATATGGAGGGATATCTAGTTTATGCCTATGATCCTGATGTTTTTTTGAGAGCTGACTATACCCCTTTTATTACTAGAAATTCCTTAGGGCAGCATGGGGGAGGATGTATTTTCCCATCTTGTCTTATACAAGGAAAGGACGATATTCGCATTTATAGTAGTGGTTCTTATGGTGCTATGTTTAGGGAACAAGGGCGAAAAGATGCAGCAATTATGGTCCATACCTTAAGAAAAGATGGTTTTGTAAGCTTTATAGCTAAGGGAAGAGGGCATCTTACCACTAAGAGTTTAAAGATAGTGGGAGACAGACTATATGTTAATGTATCAGTTCCTTATGGTAACTTAAAGGCACAATTGGTCAATGAAGAAGGGCCGATAGAAGGATATACCTTTAATGAGTGTGTAACATTAGACCATGTAGATGGCACTCAGTTGGAGCTTAGCTGGAAAGAAAAAAAGGGCATAGGTATGTTAAAGAATCAATTAGTATATTTGGAATTGGAGTTAATAAATGGCTGTCTTTACTCCATATATGGAGATTTTCATGTCGTACATATGGGGAAAGTGATATGGTAGGTAATAATAATTTGATCCACCTTGCAGTAAATGTAGGAGAAACGGATGCAGAACCAATAAGGGATTGGAAGCACAAATATAAGGAAGGCTTTAAAAGAGATCTGCTAGTATCTGAAATGTCCTGTGATGGGTTACTTGAACGGATACTTAAAGAAAACTCTACTGCCCCCACAGTAGATAACGAGCCTTATCTTGATGCCATCGCTTATGCGCCAATGTGGTTACAGCCCTTAGTGTTTGACAATAAGTTAGTGGATTTGACAAGTCTCTTACAGGAGAAAAGTATAACCCTTATAGAGACAATAGAAGGACTTGAAAAAGACTTTTTCAGAAATTATCTAGATTATGCAGCCTGGGTAGATATGGAAGAGAAAAGACCAGGAAACACCATTCATTCACGACTTATGGCCTTACCTGGAACGCATACAGGGGCAACCTTACTATTCTATCGAAAAGATTTACTGGAACGCATAGGGGCAGAGATGCCAACGACCTGGTCAGAGTTTAATCGGTTAGCAAGGGAATTACATCAGATTGATCCCAATGTCTATGGAACTGTCATTTGTGGTAAGCATAAGGGACAACCTCCAGTGACGGATTGGTACGCCAGATTTGCATCGTTGGGTGGAAAACAGTTACTAGGGTCTATGCTAAATAAGAATTTAACGTCTAATGCATGTTCAGAGGAAGGAATTAAAGCCTATGAGTATATTGCACAGCTGTGGGAGGTTATGCCGAATGATGTTATGGAGTACACTACTGCAGATTGTGTGAAGGCTATGGCAAAGGGGAAAGTTGCAATGGCAATTGGAATTACTTCATTTGCCTTTCCACAAGGATATTATTCCAAAGAAATGAAAGATGTCATTGGTGTGGCACCGATTCCTGGAGCCTCTAAAACCTATGGAGTTGGTTATGGAGGTGGCTGGTCCCTAGCTATTCCGAAATCTGCTATTGATGTTGAAATGTCTTGGAAAACTATTCAATTATTTAGCTCAAAAGAATTTGATAAATATAGATGTATGCAATATGGAACTACTCCTGTTAGACATTCTACGACAGAAGATGCAGAAGTTATAGATAAACAGCCGTGGGTTAAAGTGGCAGGACAAGTCATGGACCGAGCAGTAGCACCAGAGTATTTTTATTTGCCAGAGGCTGCAAACATTATGCAGGCAGTAGATAACGTTCTGACCAAAGGTTTATCTCAAAGACAAAAGGCTGTAGAGGTAATGCGTGCTATGGATAAGCAAGTAAATTGGATATTGAAAGAGTCTGGTTGGCAGAGGTAGTGATAAAGCAAAAGTGATAGATTAAAAGGAGTAATTGCTATGGAATTAAAAGATAAAGTAGTTGTTGTAACTGGTGCTACCGGTGATGTAGGCCCAGGAGTTTGTCTTACTCTAGCAAAAGATGGGGCAAAAGTGGTGTGTGTAGCTAATAACCGAGACAGGTTAGATGCTTTGCAGAAACGCATGGATGAAGCGGGATATACTGCTATGACCATTTCCTGTGATATTACCTGTATCGAGAAGGTTCAGGAGATGAGACAGAAGATTCATGAAGTCTTTGGACCAATCGATATGTTAGTAAATATGGCTGGCGGAGTCTTATTTCCATACGGCTTAACACCAGAAGAGACACAGTTTATGGATAAGGATTTTGAACAGATTAGAAAGGTAATTAATCTGAACTTATTCGGTACTTTAATTTGCACTCATGAGCTTGCCAAAGATATGGTAGAGATGAAACAAGGAAAAATTGTTAATGTTGGGTCTATAGATGGTATTCGTGGTTCTGATGGAAAAGCTGATTATGCAGCTTCCAAAGGTGGCATTATTGCATTCACTAAATCTATGGCACAGGAACTTTCCAGATATCATATTTACTGTAATAGTGTCTGCTTGGGACAGATTTCTAATGGTAGAGAAAAGGACAATTCCAAGGAAGATAGTTGGGCTAAATATGGTAAGGGTGCTTTGGTTGGACGATTTGGAGAGCCAGAAGAGGTGGGTTATTTGATTTCCTTCCTATTGTCCAATAAATCAGATTATATTACTGGTCAAAATTATATCATAGGTGGCGGTTGTTACCTATAAAACAAGTAAATAGGAGGTGACAATATGTTTGATTTTCCAATCATAGACTCTCATTTTCACATATGGGACATAGATATTCTTCGCTATCCATGGTTGGACTCAAGAGGAATTTTAAATCAGTCCTATTCTTTAGCGCAATATAAGGAAGCGATGGATAAGTGGAATATTGAGGGCTCCATATACGTAGAAGTAACCAGTACGGATTATGTGAAAGAAGTAGAATATGTAACAGAACAGATGAAGAGCAACGGGCAGATTAAAGGTATTATCTCCTGGTGTCCACTTGAGAAGACAGATATTATTGAAGAGGAATTAAAGCGTCTTATAAAGAACCCAATGGTTAAAGGGGTCCGTAGAATGCTTAAAAAAGCTGGAAATCCAAAGTTATGTCTGGATCCTGGTTTTATAGAGGGAATGCGACTTCTTCCTAAATACAATTTGGTTTATGATATGGGTATTATTCCTGAGCTTATGGATAACGTCTATGAAATGATGAAGGTTTGTCCAGACACAAAGATTGTTCTAGAACATTGTGCAGAACCGGATATTAAGGGGCATGGATTTGATTACTGGGCAGAGCGCATGGAGAAAATGGCTACGCTACCAAATGTATATTGTAAGCTATCTGGTTTTTTAACTAAAGCAGATTATGAGAACTGGACCATTGAGGATCTTCGTCCATACATGGAGCACACAATAAAAACTTTTGGTTATGATAAAGTCATGTTTGGAAGCGATTGGCCACCAGTTGTGCAGGTTTCTAATCTAAAGACTTGGTTGGATATCTGTGAAGAAGTATTTAAAGATGAGACAGAAGAAAATTTACGTAAGATCTTTCGGGAAAATGCAATCAAATTCTACCAACTGGACGTATAGGGAGGTTAAACAATGTTTACAAAACTAGAAGATACTCAGATTGCTGAGCTAAATGAAAGATGGAGTAAAATAGCAGTCTCTAATGTTCACGATGCGCTAGAAAAATTAGGATATCCCAATCAATGCATGAATATTCAAATAAAAGCAGTGGATTCTTATCAGAAATTAGTTGGTCCTGCGGTTACGGTAAAGGGAAGATATCTTGATTTAACACCAGAGGAAAGAAAACTTCATGCAGATCCAAATCATGAGAAGATGAATGCTCATATATACAAAGGATGTGTTCTTGTTTTTGAAGGTGCTGGTGAGTACCAGTCTGCTAAAGTAGGCGAGTTCTTAGCTAGAGGAGTAAAAGGACAGGGAGCTAATGGTATTGTAGTAGATGGTGCGGTTCGTGATATGGATGAGCTTATTAAAATGAAAGATTTTGCTGTATTTGCTAGTGCAGCATCTCCATTTCCAGTAGGACACAGATTTCTATTTGAAGATTACGATGAGCCAATAAGTGTAAGGGGATCTCTTACCAGCGTAATTCGTGTGGACCCAGGAGATTGGATTGTTGGTGGCAGGGATGGAGTTGTTATAGTACCCCAGGCCGTTATGTACGAAGCGTTAGAAGAAGCAGAACAGATTGAGGAATTAGAGATAAAATTAAGACATGCATTAGAGGAAGGAATTCCATTTATGGAAGCTAGAAGAATGTTTCAGCGAACATAATTATTAGACAAATTAGCAGAAGGGAGGATTGCATGAACGATATAGTAAGAAAGCTATATGAGTTGGGGATTGTACCAGTGGTTACCATCTCTGATAGTGAAGATGCCGTACCATTAGCAAGAGCTTTGCATAAAGGCGGAATAGGTTGTATGGAAATTACTTTTCGGACAAAGACTGCCATTACTGCTATGAGAAAAATTGCAGCAGAGGTTCCTGAGATGTTAATAGGTGCAGGTACTGTACATAGCATTGACCAAATTCAACAAGCAATGAATGCTGGAGCAAAATTTATTGTAACACCAGGTTTTCATGCTGAGGTTGTAGAACATTGTATTTCTCATGACATCCCAATTATACCAGGTTGCAGCGATACCGGTGGTATTGAACAGGCATTACATTTAGGGATAAAGCAAGTTAAATTTTTCCCAGCGGAAGCTAGTGGAGGAGTACATTTATTACAGATGCTTCAGCCACCTTATAGTGATATAGAATTTTTACCAACTGGTGGTATCAATCTAGAGAATATGAATGACTATCTAGAGCTTCAAAATGTATTTGCTATAGGTGGAACTTGGATGGTAAAGGAAGAACTACTAGTAAACAAAGAGTTTGACAAAATTGAGAAGCTTGCAAAAGAAGCAGTTTCTAGGATGTTTGGCTTTCAATTAAAACACATTGGAATCAATTGCTTAGATCAGGAGCAAGCAGGTAAGGCAGCCAATGATTTAAAGGAATTATTCGGAATAGAAAGAAGGGATGGGGAAACTTCCATCTTTGCGGGAACGATGTTTGAGTTGATGAAAAAGCCGTATTTAGGAGTACATGGTCACATAGCAATAGGAGTCAATAATCTAGATCGTGTCTATAGTTACTTAAAAGGATTAGGATATTCTTTTAATGAAAGCACGAAACAAATAGACGATAGGCAAAGGCTGAAAGTAATATATCTGCAAAAAGAAATAGCTGGATTTGCCATTCATTTTATTAATAACTAAGGTATTTATTACAAAAGGTGACTCCTTAGAAGGGAGGAAGAGCATGAATAAACGTATACTTCTGGTGGGAGAGCCAATGGGACTTTTTATTGCTCAGGAGGAAGGTACTTTTGAGGATGTCAACAGCTTCTATTCGGCTATAGCAGGAGCAGAGTTTAATGTGGCAGTTGGACTAAAACGTTTAGGTCAAGAAGTAACCTATTTGACCAAGCTTGGCGAAGATCCCTTTGGTTTAAGAATCATAAAAATGATGCAGAAGAATGGGATTGAAACTAATGAAATCATAATGTCTAAGGATAAGAGTACTGGTTTTATGTTTAAATCAAAAGTCAGTAAAGGGGACCCTGCAATATTCTATTTTAGAAAGAGCTCTGCAG
>JAEZQN010000101.1 GCA_023441145.1 Bacillota bacterium | reverse complement strand
GTTGTGACATCCCGAAATTGTCGGGGAATTGGCAGCCTTGAAATCTTAAGTGGAGGCACGCTTTCGCTTGGATGTTCAAGGTAGCGGTACTAAGGCCAGATGGCGCATGGAAGTATTTTGACTGACGAGCCTTAAAATTGCATAGGAGTTATGGGGAAGGGGTCTTGTTGGCAGGTTATAGGATGTGACAGGATACGCTTCGCTATAAGCTAGAAAAGGGTGAAAATCTGGCATGAAAGGAAATGCCAATTTTCATCCTTTTACTATCTTAGCTGCAACGTGGCCGTTGCAGTCCTGTCACTTAGTGACTATATAGGTTGTGAGGCAATTTTAAGGCGTTAGGTTGTATACGCCATAAACCTGGCCTAAGGACCGACCTTCACATACAGCCATCCACTTAAGAAATCAGAGTCTGCCTTAGATTCCCCTAGGACAATTTCCGGGATGAGGAAGGTTTTCGCAAACGAGTGAGGGAGTGAGTGGTCATCTTTAATTGAAAAGGAGTAGGTATATAGGATTACACTAGATAGAATTAGTAGTCCAACGATGCTTTTGCTTGGATATTCAGATGGTGAATGGAAGTGTCTTGGGTAATTAGCCTAAAAATTGCATAGGAGTTATGGAGAGGTGGTCTTGTTGGCAGGTTATAGGATGTGACAGGATACGCTTTACTATCTTAGCTGCAACGTGGCCGTTGCAGTCCTGTCACTTAGAGACTATATAGGCTATGAGGCAATTTTAAGGTGTTAGGTTGTATACGCCATAAACCTGACCTAAGGACCGACCCTCACATACAGGTGAGGGGTTATTTTTATTCTTTTCGTTTTGCGATGATTCTATAAAAGGTCATGTCATCCCATGCAGCCTTAGTAAATGGTTCTTCGTGTGCATTATGTATCTGTTCGGACTTATGAATGAGTTCAATTCCATCATCATCAATAGAATCTGCTATGAGGACATCCACCATGTCCGTTTCTATAAAGATTGCTTTCCACCATGCCATTGTATGCCATTTGTCTAAATCAAATTGTTTGGCATACGGTTTATAAGCTTCTGGTAAACTATCTTCATATTCATGTAAGAACCCTGGTACGATAATTCCAATTAGACCTCCTGGTTTTACATACTTTATTATATGTTCTTTGAGATAATTGCTATCTTGGACATAGAAGAAGAGAGAATTAATGCTGACTATAGCGTCAAAATAATTCTCTGCAAATGGGAGATTGCTTGCATCTGCTTGGATGGGATATACATTATGCTGTTGCTCCATCTCACAGATACGTTTCCAGTTATCAGAAGCACTAATCCACAAATCAGTTGCCCATACTTTTACATTAAATTCTTTGGCAAGAAAGATAGAAGAGATTGCTTTTCCACAGCCTAGGTCCAGCACTTTACTACTTGGTGCTAAGTTCATAACTTGACAAAGTGATTCTTGTAGCCAGAGGCAATGTGAGCCCATAGCATTCATTAAAATCCAATCAGGATCATACTTAGAGGATAACGGATATCTTTTGTTATCCATCATTACTAAAATATCTTCTCGTGAATAATTCATTGAGAATACCTCCAGAATATACTTTATCTATCATTCGAATTTTACTCTTGTGTCACAAAAATTGAGTTAGTGAGAGAACTTAGCATCTCCTCCATTGTCGTGGTATTAGAGTTTTTATAAGAGTAATTTTTCCCATCAATGTCTGCTAGGCTGCTAGCAATTACTATATCACTTAAGAGATTTTCATCCTGATAAAACATAAATCGATAGGACCACCCGCCCCATGGTAGTACGAATTTTCGACGATACGTAATATCGTCCATATAAACTAATATCTTGTTCATATCAGCTTGGTCGGTAATAGTCATTATATCACCGTTATTACCATTCATGATTTCTATCTTATTAACATCAGCGGCAGTGACGAAGCTATCAAAGTCCCTTTTTCGAAAGAAGATGAGTAACAGTAAGGCACAGATACCAATGGCACTAAAAATAGCTATTTTCAATGGCTTTTTCAAACAAAGTTCCCCCCTATTTGTAGTGGGAAATAATTACATAATTATAGCATAGCACATTTACCAATTAAAGTAAAACAAGGAATAGTTAGCCTAAGTATTACTTCCAACTTCTTTTCTAAACTGACTTGGTGTCATATGATATTTTCGCTTAAATAAACGATTAAAATTAGTTAGATTGTCAAATCCACTGTGAGAAGCAATGGTTAGAATGGAGTCAGAGGATAGACGGAGGTCTCTTGCTGCAATAGTGAGGCGATAGTCATTGAGGTAGGTAATGAAGCTTGTCCCCATGGCATTTCGGAAAAATTTCATAAAATGGGATGGACTGTAATGGAGTAGCTCTGCCACCTCTTCAATGGTTATGGGTTGGGCATAATGGTCTTCCATATACTTAATGAGTATTTTCATCTTTTCAATAGATTTTGGTGTTGGTAATGTAGAAGAATCTTTTGTCTTATGAGAGAACAGTATAAAGAATATCTGTAAGAATAGCCCCTTGATAGCAAGCTGATAGCCCAATGGTCGTGCATCTGAATAATCGTCAATTTGCTCTAAGAGAGTCGCAATCTCTTTATAGTAAGTTAGTGAGGGAGTCAGAAGTAGAGAGTCGAAGGCAATCTTATTTTGAAACAAAGGTCTGATAAATTGGGTAGAACAGATATCCTCATGATAGGAGAGTAGGAAGTCAGCGGTAAAAAGGATATTTTCGTATTCCATAATCATCCCTGTAATACCTTGGATGGAATGAAGCTGACCAGCAGGAATTAATAGAATACTACCAGTAGTGACGGAATATGAGTCATAATTGACGCAAACGGTCCCCATACCTTTTTTTACTACTACTAATTCCATTTCAGAATGCCAATGCATAGGTACCTCAGGAAAGTCTAATGGAATGGAGCAAACATAAGTATTATAGGAGAATTCTGAACTAGTATGTACTTTTTCTTCGTGGTAATTCTGATACTCTTTAAGATTCATAATACACCTCCAAATGATAGTATTATACTAGTAATGGCTAGTATAAGACAAGATGTTTTAGCAATCTAATCCTATAATACAGGTTAGAAGTTAATAACACGGAGGTAAGAATATGAACATACAAGAGATGCTATCACAGGAACTAGGTAAAAGAATTGCCGAGGCAACAAATGCTGAAATCTACGGTGCACTACTTCGGATAACGGGTAAATTAGCAGGTGAAAAAGAGAGAAATAATGACAAAAAGAAAGTGTACTACATTTCAGCGGAGTTTTTGATTGGTAAGCTATTATCGAATAATTTGATCAATCTTGGAATATATAATGAAGTAAGAAAGGCTTTGGAAGAACAGGGAAAGGTATTATCTGAGATCGAGGAGATTGAACCAGAACCATCTCTCGGAAATGGTGGGCTTGGAAGACTGGCAGCTTGTTTTCTTGATTCTATGGCAACCCTCGGGCTTCCTGGCGATGGAATTGGGTTGAATTATCACCTTGGTCTATTTAGACAGGTGTTTAAGAATCATGAGCAAAAAGAAGTAGCAGACTCCTGGATGGAATCACAAGGATGGCTCATAAAGAGAGAAAAATCATATCCAGTGAAAATGGGTGGATATCAGTTCCACTCCAAGATGTATGATATTGCTGTTACTGGTTATGAAAATAGGACAAACTATTTGCACCTTTTTGATTTGGATTCAGTGGATGAAAGTATTGTACAGGACGGAATTAGCTTTGATAAGGACGAGATTAAAAAGAATTTGACGCTATTTTTATATCCAGACGATAGTGATGAAAAAGGGCGTTTACTTCGTATTTACCAACAGTATTTTATGGTAAGTAACGCAGCGTGGTTGATTTTGGAGGAAGCAGTAGAAAAAGGATGTACACTATATGATTTAAATGATTATGCAGTAATTCAAATTAATGATACTCATCCTACCATGGTGATTCCGGAATTAATTCGTCTTCTTGTAGAACGAGGGCTTTCTATGGATGCTGCCATTGAGGTCATTTCAAAGACATGTGCTTACACCAATCACACAATTTTGGCAGAGGCACTAGAAAAGTGGCCAATTAAGTACCTACAAAAAGTGGTTCCACAGTTAGTGCCAATCATAGAAATTCTTGATGACAAGGTACGTCGTAAATTTGAGGATGAAAGTGTAGCAATTATTGACCGTAAAGACAGAGTTCATATGGCCCACATAGATATTCATTACGGCTTCTCTGTGAATGGGGTTGCTTCATTGCACACAGATATTTTAAAAACTACCGAACTGAATAACTTCTATCAGCTCTATCCAGACAAATTCAACAATAAAACCAATGGTATCACATTCCGTCGTTGGCTACTACACAGCAATCCTCAGCTAACCTCCTTTATAGAGGAACGAATTGGTGGAGAATTTAAAAAGGATGCTTTTGCACTTCAAAAATTGGCTGCTTACAGTGAAGAGGATGCCTCTTTAAATGAATTGCAGTCAATTAAAAAAGAAAAAAAGGAAGAACTATGTAAGTATCTCTTAGAAACACAGCAAATACATCTGGATCCAACGTCTATATTTGATATCCAGATAAAACGACTTCATGAATATAAAAGGCAGCAGATGAATGCCCTTTATGTCATTCATAAATATCTAGATATCAAAAAGGGTAACTATCCGACAACACCAATCACCATTGTATTTGGTGCTAAGGCAGCACCAGCATATACCATTGCAAAGGATATCATTCACCTGATTCTGTGTATTCAGGACCTAGTGAATCATGATCCACAGGTGAGTCCATACTTAAGGGTTGTTATGGTGGAGAATTATAATGTGACATTGGCAGAGAAGCTGATTCCAGCCTGTGATATATCAGAGCAGATATCCCTGGCTTCCAAAGAGGCTAGTGGAACCGGTAATATGAAGTTTATGTTAAACGGAGCCATTACACTTGGAACAGAAGATGGAGCTAATGTAGAGATTCATGATTTAGTGGGAGAGGATAATATCTATATCTTCGGCAAAAGAAGCGATGAAGTAATTGCCCATTATAAGAATGGGGATTACATTGCCCGTGATTTATATGAAGAGGATAAAGTCATTAGAGAAGTGGTAGATTTCATAACAGATGGAAAACTACTAGCCATAGGGAATAAAGAACAACTGACAAGACTTCAAAAAGAGATCTTAAACAAAGACTGGTTTATGGCCTTACTTGATTTCAAGGAGTATATTGAGACAAAAGAGAAGGCATATAAGGATTACGAGGACACAAGAGAGTGGAGTAAGAAAATGATGGTCAACATCAGTCAAGCTGGTTATTTCTCATCTGATAGGACGATAGCGGAATACAATAAAGAGATATGGAATGTAAAAAGTGCACAAAACAATAAGTAGATTATCGTAATAAATCACGAATATACATAAAGTCATTGCATTTTTATTAGCTAAGGTATATATTAAAACTAACAGTTGGAAACGTTACCGACAACGATACCAAAAAAAGTCAAAGTAAGTCAAAGTAAAGTCTGTCGATAACGAATCACTGAAACAATTGTATATAATAGGAGGAGAATCATGTATAAGAAGAAAATTGCATCAATGATCTTATCATTGGTAATGGTTGCTAGTGCGGTTACTGGTTGCGGTAGTTCAAGTTCAGATCCAAAGACTAGCGCAGATCCAAGCACAACTACAGGTGCAACAGAGGAAAAAGGTAGCGTATATTTTCTTAACTTTAAACCAGAGCAAGCAGACCAATGGGTAGAACTTGCTAAAATGTATACAGAAAAAACTGGGGTTGAGGTTAAAGTAAAAACTGCAGCTTCTGGTCAATATGAACAAACACTTAAGTCTGAAATTGCTAAAAAAGATGCACCAACTTTATTCCAGATCAATGGACCTGTTGGATATCAGAATTGGAAAGACTACTGTGCAGATTTATCTGGAACAAATCTTTACTCTTGGTTAAGAGATGCTAATATGGCAGTAAAGAGTGGAGATGGTGTATACGGTATCCCATACGTAGTAGAAGGCTATGGTATCATTTATAACCAAGAAATTATGGATAAGTATTTTGCACTTGATGGTGCTAAAGCAGCATCTATGGATGAAATCAATAATTTCGCTAAGCTTAAAGAAGTTGTTGAAGACATGACTGCAAAGAAAGATCAACTTGGAATCGATGGTGTATTCTCTTCAACTTCCTTCACACCTGGTGAAGACTGGAGATGGCAGACACACTTAATGAATCTTCCAATTTACTATGAATACAAAGATAAAAATGTTACTGACGAACAGGAAATCACATTTGCGTATGCAAATAACTATAAGAATATCTTTGATTTGTACATAAACAATTCAGTAACAGAACCTGCAATGCTTGGCTCTAAGTCAGTTGAAAACTCTATGGCAGAATTCGCTTTAGGTAAATCTGCTATGGTTCAGAATGGTAACTGGGGTTGGGGACAGATTAGCGGTACAGATGGAAATGTTGTTTCTGCTGATAAAGTTAAATTCTTACCAATTTACACAGGTGTAGATGGTGAAGAAAAACAAGGGCTTTGCACAGGTACAGAAAACTTCTTCTCTGTAAACAGTAAAGCATCTGAAGCTGATCAAAAAGCAACAATCGAATTTGTTGAGTGGGTATTTAGCTCTGATGAAGGAAAAGATTTCGTAACAAATAAACTTGGATTTATTTCTCCATTTAGCACTTTTGAAACAAAAGATAATCCAACTGATCCGCTTGCAACAGAAGTAATTCGTTATATGGATAATAAAGAATTATATTCTGTATCATGGAACTTCACAAGTTTCCCAAGCCAGACATTTAAAGATGAGCTTGGTGCAAGATTATTACAATACTGCACAGGCGATATGAAATGGGATCAGGTTGTATCTGATACAATAGAAGGATGGGCAACAGAGAAGACTGCCATTGCTGAATAAGTAAAAACGTTTCATAATATATATTGTTAAGTATTAAAAAGGGGGGAGGAGAAGAGATAGTAATCTCCCCTTCTTTTTAGATTAAGGAGGACTTACATGCAAAAGGCATACAAAAAATATTTCTGGCTGTTTGTATTGCCCACACTAATTGCGTTTACACTATTCTTTATTATCCCATTTATTACGGGTATTATATTGTCATTCTGTAAATTCACAACAGTAACCAATGCGAGTTTTGTGGGAGTTGGAAATTACATCAAAGCATTCTCTAACAAGGATTTTATGAATGCTCTCTGGTTTACAACAAAATTCACAGTAGTATCTGTAATTACTGTAAATATATTTGCTTTTATCTTGGCTTATGTATTGACCAAAGGAATTAAGGGAACCAACTTATTCCGTACAGTATTTTTTATGCCAAATCTTATTGGCGGTATTGTACTAGGATACATCTGGCAGCTTTTAATTAATGGGGTATTGGCATTTGCTGGGGTGACGCTAACTACATCTGCACAATATGGTTTTTGGGGCATGGTAATCCTGACAAACTGGCAGCTGATTGGTTATATGATGATTATCTACATTGCAGGTATTCAGAATGTTCCTTCAGACATCATTGAAGCGGCAAAAATCGATGGGGCATCCAAAATGCAGACATTGTTCAAGGTAACAATTCCAAACGTAATGCCGTCCTTTACAATCGCTCTGTTCTTGACTTTGACCAACTCATTTAAGTTGTTTGATCAGAACTTGGCACTGACTGCAGGTGCACCTGCTAAACAAACATCCATGTTGGCACTTGATATCTTTAACACATTCTATAACCGTAATGGTTGGGAAGGTGTCGGACAGGCGAAAGCAGTTATTTTCTTTATGATTGTTGGTGTCATTGCTTTACTACAGTTACGATTTACAAGAAAGAAGGAGGTTGAGAACTAATGGCACATAAAACCAAAACAGACATAAAAAGTATGACTACCGGTGTATCCAAACGTTCCGGTATAGTTACGACCATTATCCTAACACTTCTTTCTGTTGTGTTTGTTTATCCAATTATTCTTGTACTGATTAACTCTTTTAAAAGTAAACTTTATATTAGTGACCAACCATTTTCTCTTCCTTCTGGTGAGACTTTTGTAGGCCTAAAAAACTATATTGACGGAATTGCAAAGACAGGACTTTTAGAAGCAGCAGCCAGATCCGCATTTATTACTGTGTTCTCTGTGGTAGCAATTGTGATTCTTACTTCCATGTGTGCGTGGTGGATTACTCGTACCAAGAGTAAATTATCCTCATTTTTATATTACCTATTTGTGTTTGCAATGATTGTACCTTTTCAGATGGTTATGTTTACCTTGTCAAAGGTGACTGACATGCTGAATATGGGTAATATGTATGGTATCATTTTCGTTTATGTTGGTTTTGGAGCGGGATTGGCCGTGTTTATGTTCGCAGGCTTTGTGAAATCAATACCTATTTCCTTAGAAGAAGCGGCTATGATTGACGGTTGTAACCCAATTCAGATTTATTTCAAGGTGGTTTTTCCAATCCTACGTCCAACCATTATATCAGTTGCAATTCTTCAGACCATGTGGATATGGAATGACTACCTCTTACCAACATTGGTACTAGATAGTGAGAAACCAACGATTCCTATGGCAGTACAATACTTAAGAGGTGGCTATGGTTCTATCGATATGGGTGCAATGATGGCTATGCTTGTGTTAGCGATTGTTCCAATCATCGTATTCTACTTGTCTTGCCAAAAATACATTATAAAAGGTGTTACAGCAGGAGCTGTAAAAGGTTAAGGAAGGAGAAGACATATGAGAGAAAGTGGAGTACTTCTTCCGATTTTTTCCCTACCATCAGATTATGGCATCGGGTGTTTTTCAAAGGAAGCCTATGAATTTGTTGATCAACTTTATGAAGCAGGCCAAAAGAAGTGGCAGATACTTCCTTTAGGTCCTACTGGATATGGGGATTCACCATACCAATCCTTTTCCACATTTGCAGGAAATCCATATTTCATAGATTTGCATCAACTTAAGATGGATGGGCTTTTGACAGCGGAGGAATTAGAAAATCTGGATTTTGGCAAGGATGAGACATCTATTGACTATGAGAAGCTTTACAATGTGCGGTATGAAGTATTAGCCAAAGCCTTTGAACGATTCGTAGCAGATGAGGCGTATGAGAGTTATATTCGTGATAATTCATTTTGGCTAGATGATTATAGTCTATTCATGGCAGAAAAAGACGAACATAATGGTATGCCATGGACATTATGGGAAGAACCACTGAAACACCGTGAAGAGTGGATCTTGGTACAAGAAAAAGCAAGGTTAGAAAAGAAATGTGCATTTCATAAATTTCAACAATATCAGTTTTGGAAGCAGTGGAATTCTTTACATAAGTATGCCAATGAAAAAGGAATTGAGATTATCGGTGACATTCCAATCTATGTTGCATTAGACAGTGCTGATACATGGGCAAGTCCACAACTGTTTCAGTTTAATGAGAATTTAGAACCAGTAGCCGTGGCCGGATGTCCAGTAGATGGCTTTTCCGCTACAGGTCAGCTGTGGGGGAATCCTTTGTACGATTGGCCATATCACAAGGAAACTGGATATGCATGGTGGATACGTCGTATAAACTTCATGTTGCATATGTATGATGTTCTGCGTGTGGATCATTTCCGGGGATTTGATGAGTATTATGCCATTCCGTACAAGGATAAAACAGCAGAATTTGGACATTGGGAGAAGGGTCCTGGTATTGAACTGTTTAATGTAATAAAAGAAGCAATCGGCGAGCAGAAGATTATTGCAGAAGATTTGGGGTATATGACAGATAGTGTGAGACAATTAGTACAGGATACTGGTTTTCCAGGAATGAAGGTGCTACAGTTTGCATTTGATTCTCGCGAGGAGAGTGATTATCTTCCACATAACTATGATAAAAACTGTGTTGTGTATACAGGAACTCATGATAATGACACAATTCAGGGCTGGTATGATTCCATGAATGACCACGATAAAGAATTTTCTTTGCGATACATGAATAATAAGCGGACACCAAGAAACGAGCTACATTTTGATTTTGTTCGAATGGCTATGGCAAGCGTTGCAGACTTATGTATTATACCCATACAGGATTATCTTGGTCTTGGGAGAGAGGCTCGTATAAATACGCCGTCTACTTTGGGCGATAACTGGAAATGGCGCTTGAAAAAAGGTGAAATTACTGATATTGTAATATATGGGATTAGGGAATTATCAAAATTGTTTGGTAGATAACATTAATGTATTAGGGGAGAACAAATGGAAACGATAAAAGATATTGCGAAAGCATGTGGGGTTGGAGTAAGTACTGTCTCCCGTGCGATTAATAATCATCCAGATATTAATCCAGAAACAAAAGAAATGATTATGAATGTGATTCGTGAGCATAATTATATTCCCAACAACAGTGCACGGAACTTAAAAAGGTCCAACGCAAAAACTATCGCAGTATTAATAAAGGGTATTACCAACCCCTTTTTTTCTAGTATGATAGGTATCATTGAAAGGAAAACCTATGAGAAGAAGTATTCATTTATACTTCAGCATGTAGAGGAGCATGAAGACGAGTTAGATGTAGCAATTGAACTTATTAAGGAAAAGCGTCTTAAGGGGATAATCTTCTTGGGAGGTAATATTTCACATTCCTCTGAGAAGCTGAAACAGCTCGACATTCCTTTTGTGCTTAATACAATGGGAATACCAGAAGACTATAGGATTCAATCGGATAAATGGGCCTGTGTATCTGTGGATGACTATGTGGAAAGCTACAAGATGGTAGATTATCTTTGTAAGCAAGGCCATCACCGTATTGCTATTATATCTGCTAGTTGTGAGGATCAAAGCATTGGTTTGCTTCGATATAAAGGATATCTTCAGGCAATGAAGGATAATGGAAGAACAATTGTAGAGGAACTTGTGATGCACATGAACGGACCTAAGGATGCCTACAATATGGAAACAGGGTATCGTCTCATGAAACAGTTAATGGGAAAAAAGGAAGCTTTTACTGCAGTTTATGCCATTGCCGATAGTCTTGCGCTAGGGGCATGTAGAGCCATTCGAGAGGAAGGGAAAAATATTCCAGATGATTGTAGTGTTGCTGGATTTGACGGAATTGAGATGGGTGCTTACTACGTTCCAAGTTTGACAACAATCAGGCAGCCAGTGGAAGAAATGGCAAAAACAATGATTTTTCTACTTTTTGATATGATAAAGAAAGAAGGCGGTCATAAAAAAGTGGTTCTACCAGCTAGCCTTCTTGAAAGAGAATCGACGAAGAGATTATTATAATACATAAAGAACAGGTAACCTAAAGGAGGATATTCATGTCAGAGGTAAGATATGAACAATTAATTAGACGACGTAACCGTTTCATAGATCATCTATATCGTGCACTAATCTATACCGGCATACTTGTACTAGTACTGTCATCGGTAGTAATCGGTTATTATGGGCTATTCCTTGCTGTTATACTGGGGTTTGTTGCGTACTACTTGATTTTCCCACGTTTTTCTGTAGAGTATGAATATACTTTGTTTGGTAAAGATTTAGACATTGATATTATCTACAATAAAGAAAAAAGAAAATCAAAAATGCAGCTGGATTTGTCTCAAGCAGAATTGATTGCACCAATATCATCTCAGCATATGGCACCTTACAAAGAGGTAAAAAAGGTTGATTTTACAGCAAATAATGGAGACAAAGAGCCTTATGGCATTATCATTGCTAAAAACCAATCAAGGGTTTGTGTATTAGTCGAAATGAGCGATTCTTTATATGTTCATCTTAAGATGACTGTTCCCCGTGTTTTATACAGGGATTAAGCGAGAAGTGGCTGTCACACTAATTTACTAGTGTGTCAGCCACTTCTTTTATCCAGTTCCTATTTCCTTGGTTTACTACTGCTAGAGAGTTTTTTAAATCGTTCCTGAGAAGGAGTTCCAGAGACCTTCTCCTTTAAAGGAAAGGACTGATCAAACTCTATAGCCTTATGGCTGTCTATTTCATAGACAGGACTTTCAAAGAAACAACCCTGGCAGCTTTGTAAAGCCCCAGGTACTAGCTCACAGGCTAGAAGAGCTTCTGCATATGTATTCTCTGCCGTTCCGATATGGTAGGTCTCTGCTGGGACAAAGCCAACTCGCTTATAATAGACTGGGTCACCATAAATAATGATAGCAGTAAAGTCCATTTCCTTGGCTAAGGCCTTTGTATGCTCAATTAATTTAGTACCAATTCCTTTTCCCTGATATTCTGGAAGTACAGCCACTGGACCAAAACATAGGACATGACATTCTTCTCCACTGTCCTTTACTAGGCGAGACCTAGTGTACATAATGTTTCCTACAATTCTATCTCCATCTAAAGCCACATAATCTAATTCTGAAATGAAGTCTGGGTGGTTACGCATGACATGGGTCAAATAATGTTCATCACAACCTGGAACATGGTGATTCCAAAAGGCTTCTCGTGTTACATGCTCCACCTCTCTATAATCAGTAGATATTTCTTTTCTTACTACCAATTCCATACCTATACTCCTTTATCTCATATATTATCGCTTTCATTATAACACATTATTTTCCTATTCAGTAAGTGAAATGAATAATTGTAGGGATAGGGGGTATAATTCACATAACAAGGAACGTTGATATATGAATTGGAGGAAATGGTATGTTAAATAGAATAAAGCAGACAATAAGATGGGAAAAGGTGAAAATCGGAATATATATCATAGCTGTATTGACAGTTGCAATTGTTATTCAGCTTGCCATTAATCATACATTTATGGATGAAACCAAACTAATAAAAGCCTTTGAGGGCACTCAGGCCACTCCTGTAAAAGGAAAGTTACAGGTAGTAGGAAACTTTGGAGATAAATATCTTACCACAGAGGATAAGGAGAAGCTAATAGATTATGTATCTAGTCAGCTAGGAATTACAGATACCTTGGATAAAAAGGTGGTAAAAGGGAATACCACAGTTAGTGTAACCGCCAAGGTGGAGGGGAAAGCTTCCACAACAGATATAGAGGCAATCAGTATAACCTCCGAGAGCAAAGAAAAAATAATGCAAACTACTCAATACCTCTATATAACAATAGACATCTTTGATCAGATGTCCAGTGTCCTAGGATACAAGGATATTATAGAAGATACGTTAGATGAAGCCGGATTAGAAAGTGTAGACTCTTCCATACTATTAACAGGGGTCTACCAGGGCAAGCTTAGTTTACTCGACAAAAATAATATAACGGACCAGATACTAGATACACTTGAAGCAGAGGTGGTAGCAGAGAATCGTACGGAAGGCATCTATACAGTGTACGCCTATACTCCAAATATCAGTCATTATATAGAGGCGGAGGGTAGTAGAGTAAACCTAAATATTGCGTTCTCCTATGATGAAAATAAAGAAGAAACTAGCATCTACCTAGCAAGCCCCGTTATTAATGAGGATTACTAAAAACTTCTCAGACACCACTTGCCAATGCCAAAGAGCGCTGACCGTCCGAGGCAAGCGAAGTGGTGAAGGGATAAGGCTACTGGTTTATACGCACTCTCGATGAATAGCAAGGATCGACTTCTCAGTTACCACTTGCCAAGATAAGCTGAATACAAAAAACAACTGCGATTGTGAGGTAGAGTAGTTGTCATAAAAATCGGTTGCCAATGCCAAAGAGCGCTGACCGTCCGAGGCACCAAAGGTGCCGAAGGGATAAGGCAAGCGAAGTGGCAATGGCAACCGATTTTTATGACACTAGTAAAAAAACAATCGCAGTTGTTTTTTGCAATTAAGTGTATTAGGGCAAGTGATAACTGAGAAGTTATCTCCTGCGTGGACGTCGCCGTCTGCGATAGCGCATACGACGATACATCATGTTGTTGAATAGCATAGATTCAATAAGAGCTCTTAACCAATTTGGTCGTCCGTGAGGATGGTAATCTGATACAGAAAGTGGAGGAGTGCATTCAAGCCCCCTACATGGACGAGGAGGAGTCAGAGGATTGCCTGACATTTCTTCTGCTTGTAACTCAGGATTGTCTATGTCCATAGCTACTGCTTGATTATAGATATTGTCCACAATTGTACTTAGATGTACTTTATCAGGAAGCTCATCAAACATAACGCTTCCGCTATATTCTAATTGATCGCATTGATCATCGATAAGCTGTTGAATTCTTCTTGCAGTGGGTGAGTTTAGGGAATTGAAATACTCAAAGTCTTGTTCCATTTCCCGAAAACCATCTTGTTGTTCCATAGGTTGTTCCATACTATCTCCTTAATAGAGCGTTCTTTACCATTATATGAAAGAGATAATAATTGTTGAACTTTCTATAAAAAGTCGTTACAATTAGACACAGAAACTTATTTATATGATAGATGAAATCATACGGATTTTAGATTGGAGTAAAACATGAATCCTAAGCTAAGAGAACTTCTGGATACAGTGTTGAATATAGATTTAATTCAGATTATAGGAAGCAATTCTTCAGATAAAGCAAGATGCCAAAAGCTAAAGATAAGGCCACTTTTAGTGAAAGGGCAGCTGATATATCAAGCCTCCTCATATGTAGGGCCAAAGGTGATTCACAAGAACTATGAGAGCAGTGAGCTTGTTACTTATATTGAAGAGCTAGAGGCACAAGGTCTCTGGTTTGGTCAGTATGCTATTGAGACCAAAGGTGAGAATATCAACGTATTAATGAATAAGAAGGGTACTGTTACCATAAAGCGAAAAGCGAAGAAGGTAGAGGAAGATAGTAATCAGCCTATCAATTTAGAGCATAATCGTACAAAAAAATATATACTTCCAGAGGGCACCCCAGTTCCATTTTTAGTGGATTTAGGGGTAATGACAAAGGAAGGAAAGATTGTCCGTACTAAATATGACAAGTATAGACAGATTAATCGATTTCTTGAGTTTGTAGAGGATATTCTGCCTAGCTTACCAAAGGAAGAGAAGATTACCATTTTAGACTTTGGTTGTGGTAAATCCTATTTGACTTTTGCCATGTATTATTACCTTAAGGTATTGCAGGGCTATCGCCTTCAGATTATCGGCTTAGATCTCAAAGAGGATGTCATAGCTCATTGTAACAAGCTTGCAGAGA